>JBCCEO010000428.1:0-7054 GCA_039030255.1 Planctomycetota bacterium
CAGCCCAGCGCGGCTGTGCTGGGGCCTCAGTTCAAATTCGCGCGACATGGCCAGTCAGGAGCATTGATATCGGAGGCGCTTCCGCATACCGCTGCGGTGGCCGACAAACTTTGCTTTGTCAAGTCGATGCACACGGACCAGTTTAACCACGCACCAGCTCAGCTCTTTTTCAACTCAGGCTTCTCCCAGCCCGGTCGACCAAGTTTTGGATCCTGGGTGACTTACGGACTGGGCGCAGAGACTCAAGAGCTTCCCGCATTCGTCGTGATGAACACCGGCGGCGGATTGAGCGGAGGAACGGCACTTTGGTCGAGCGGTTTCTTGCCAACCCTGTACACGGGTGTGCGTTTTCGTTCGCAGGGTGATCCTATTCTGAATTTGAATAACCCGCCGGGAGTTTCTGAAGGCTTGCAGAAGGGTACCTTTGATTTAATCCGCAAGTTGAATCGTCAACAATTGGAGCAAGTGGGCGATGCCGAAATTCGAACGCGTATTGAGAGTTTCGAGATGGCGGCACGGTTGCAAACTTCGGCTCCAGAGCTAATGGACCTGAATCAGGAATCGCAGGCCACGTTAGATATGTACGGCTGCGATCCTAACAAACAGAACTTCGCCAGATCTTGCTTGCTGGCGCGACGCATGGTGGAACGCGGTGTTCGCTTTATCAATATATTGCACTCGGGCTGGGACGCCCATAGCAATGTGGTTGGCAATGTTCGCAACAAAGCCAAGGAAACAGACCAAGCTGCTGCAGCTCTAATAAGCGACTTGGCACAGCGTGGCATGTTGGATGAAACGCTAGTGGTCTGGGGCGGAGAATTTGGCCGCACGCCGATGGTGGAAACGAACCCAGCTCTTGGCCGCAAGCAAGGACGCGATCACCACCCTCAAGCCTACACGATGTGGTTTGCTGGCGGAGGAATCAAGCCGGGCGTTTCGATTGGGGCAACGGACGATTTTGGCTTCCACGTGACAGAAGAACCGGTACACGTGCATGATATTCAGGCTACATTGTTACATTGCCTCGGCTTGGATCATGAACGCTTGACATACCATCACGCTGGCAGGGATTTTCGACTGACCGACGTGCATGGTGATATCGTGCAAGAAATGTTGGCTTAGGTTCTCGTCGCAGAAACATGGCGCGGCTCAGTCGGATAAGCTAACGCTGGTTGAAAACAAGAAGTAGAAGGAGTTCTCCAATGCGATCCAGTTCGCTACTTTTGTTGCGCTTGCCGCCTGATTTGTCGCGGTCGCTAAGATTTCTTGCCGCCGCTTGTCTTTTCGCTTCAGCCTATTTGCTATCGACCTCGTCCATAATTGCCGATGAAGTCTCCTTGGTGGTAGATGTGGATCGTCAGCCACTCGAAGCAGGAGTTCGACGTGTGGTACAGGCTCTTGAAATTGCCGGCAGCCCGTTGCCTGCTGAGGATTTGAAGGCAATCGAGCAACTTGCCAATAACTCAGACGATGGCGTGGTCGTTCGTGCTCTACAAGAGGCATTGGACAAGCATTGCCTAGCAGTCGTGAACATCAATCCAGAAAGCCGGGTCAAGGTCGCGCGAGGACCGAAGCAAGCTGTCCTGGATGAACGTGGATGGACCAATTTCCTCGTTAAGGTTCACAACGAAGCAGGTGTCACCGCTGCGCTGGAGTGTTCCAGCCCTCAATCCCTCCCGATGCTCAGGCGAAGTAGTTCTGCCGCGAAGCCCAGTATCGATATTTCGCCCGCAGATGCTGCCAGACGTTGGTTGGATATTGCAAGTGTCGATTCGCAACCGATGACACCGAAGCTTTCCGGACTCAACGTCGAGTACCGCATACTGCAACTCTACAGCCGTGATGCGGGCAAACGCGAAGCGACTTTGGAAATGCATGTTGGCCAGGGTACGCAGGATCTCGGCTTTCGAAGCGAAGTACCCATTCTGTTCGAATGCCGACCCTCGGTGCAAGTTCCATTGGTAGTACTGGATGAATTGGGCAATCCGACGACATGTAGCTTGCTGATCAAAGACTCTCGTGGGCGAGTCTATCCGAATCCATCACGTAGGCTTGCACCTGATTTCTTTTTCCACCAACAAGTTTATCGTAACAGCGGTGAGTCCATTCGCTTGGCGCCGGGCGATTACCGGATTGTTGCCTATCGTGGCCCCGAGTACCACGAAGTCCCGCTGGAATTGACCGTTGTCGATCAAGAATCTGTCCAGCCTCTGGAAATTCGACTCAAGCGTTGGATCCACATGGCCAAGCTAGGTTGGTTTTCCGGTGACCACCATGTTCACGCGGCGGGGTGTTCGCACTATGAAAACCCAACTGAGGGCGTCATGCCCAAAGACATGATGCGGCATATCGTCGGCGAGGACTTGAATGTTGGCTGCGTTCTCAGTTGGGGGCCTTGCTGGTACTACCAGAAACAATTTTTCGAGGGAGCTGTGTCTGAACTTTCGCGGCCAGGTTACCTGATGCGATATGACGTGGAAGTGAGTGGCTTCCCTTCTTCGCACGCGGGGCATTTGTGCTTACTGAACTTAAACGAGGATGACTACCCTGGTACGGAATCGATTGAGCAGTGGCCGACTTGGACCTTGCCGGTTTTGGCCTGGGGACAAGAGCAAGGGGGAGTGGTTGGATATAGCCATAGCGGCTGGGGGTTGGCATTGCCCGACTATCTTCCGAATGGCAATCGAGGGCGCTATCCCAGAACCTGGGGCGGTGCATCTGGCCAAGCCGGAAAGGCGGCTGACAAGCTTCCTGACTACGCCATGCCACCCTTCGATGGAATCGGCGCCAATGAATTTATCGTGACAACCACCGCTGGCGTCTGCGACTTTATCAGTGCCGTTGATACTCCTGCGATTTGGGAACTCAACATTTGGTATCACACGCTGAATTGCGGATTTACGACTCGCATTAGCGGTGAAACAGATTTTCCTTGTATTTATGGAGAACGTGTTGGCCTCGGTCGCAGCTACGTGCAAATTGATGAAACGACTAGTGAGTCATTACAGTATTCGGATTGGGTACAAGGCATCAAGGATGGCCGCAGCTATGTTTCCGACGGACTGAGTCACATTGTGGATATGAAGTTGGGCGAACGGCGAATCGGTACTCGAGGCGAGTCTGGTCAGGCGAGTCGGCTGGATATCGCAGAGGCCGGAAAGCAGAAGCTGAGCTGCAGCGTTTCCGCGATGCTGCCAGCCGAGATAACGCCGATAGGTAAAGCCATCCGCGCACGACGCCTGGATGCCAAGCCCTATTGGCACTTAGAGCGTGCTCGAATCGGCGATACTCGAAAGGTGCCAGTCGAAGTGGTTGTGAATGGTCACGTGGTTGCGACGCAGCAGATCGAGGCGGATGGGCAAGTCAAGCAGTTAGAGTTCGGGCTTGATATCCAACAGTCCTCCTGGGTGGCCCTGCGTATCCTACCATCGATGCACAGCAATCCAATCTTCGTTCATGTTGCGGACAAACCCATTCGTGCCAGTCGCAAAAGTGCCGATTGGTGTCGCGAGGCCGTGGATGTCTGTTGGCAGCAAAAACGCAAGCAAATGCGCCCGGAAGAAGTTGACGCCGCCAAAGCCGCCTATGATAAAGCTCGGGAGACCTACAGCCGGATTGCCGGAGAGGCGACGCAGGACTAGTTTCGCTAGTCTCCTTTCGCGGAGAGGTTGACATCGTTGGAGTACAGGCTTTAGCCGCCTTCCGTGCATCTGAGTAGCCCGGCCGCTTACGCGTCGCGGCTCACTGATCAGGACTTGAGGACTCACCTTGCTCGGAGCGAAAGAAGACCTTTTCCTAAAGTTATGAATACTCCGACGCACGTATTGATCAACTGGACGATCGCGAAAGCCAGCGGTGGAAAATTTCCTGCTAGTGCCGTTTTGTTAGGCGCCTTGGCTCCTGATATCCCGCTTTATTTTCTTTCGATCGGTGGTGGACTTTGGTTCCGTTTTGTCGAAGGATGGGAGCCCGGTGAAATAGCTCGGCACATGTTCGGAACTTTGTTCTATGAAGATCCGTACTGGATCAGCCTCCACAACTGCCTGCATTCACCCTTGGTCTTGCTTGGAGCGATTGCAGTTTTGCACTTCGCGTTTGGAAAAACTCTCTTTCTAAAGTCTTGGTGGACATGGTTTTTTGGTTCCTGCCTATTGCATACGTTGGTGGATATTCCAGTGCATCACGACGACGGTCCCTTGGTGTTTTGGCCGCTAAACTGGAGTTATCGATTTGCCAGTCCCTTAAGCTACTGGGACTTGAATCACTACGCGCAGATCGTGATGCCATTTGAGGCCGTGTTGGCGATTGTGCTGCTGGCCAATATTCTCTTGCAGTGGTGGTCCAAGAAGGAACAAAGGGATGGATAAGGAAATAACTTTTGAGCTCAACTGGCAGGGAGAGGACGCAGAGTCTTTTCTCAGTGGTAAGTATTCGCGCGTGCATGAATGGCAGTTTGATGGCGGTGCTCGTGTTGCTGCTTCTTCCTCACCGCATGTAGTTCCGCTACCAATGTCTGACGCATCATGTGTCGATCCTGAAGAAGCCTTTGTGGCTTCGCTCTCATCCTGTCACATGCTTTGGTTCTTGGCCATCGCTGCCAAGCATGGATTTGTCGTGCTGCAGTACCAAGACGCATGCGGAGGAAAAATGGGTCGTGACGAGAACAATAAGTTGATCGTTACCCGCGTGCTGCTGCGTCCGCAAGTGGATTGGTGCCCCGACCATACTCCTAGTCAGGAGGAAATCGAACAGTTGCATGAAAGAGCGCACCAAGAGTGCTTCATTGCAAATTCGGTGAAGACAGAAGTCGTAGTTGAGTCGCGGTAGTTGCAGTAGTCGTAGCGGCGACAAGCCCTTCGCTGAATGCGATTTCGTACAGGAATGTCCGAACTAGGGAAGCCGCTTCTAACTTACTCAAGTATTTTCTATTTCGAAATCCGGCCACGCACTAGTCTTCCGCGATCTACTCTTCTTCGGACTCTAGGATTTCATCGAACATATCGGTGGCCACGAAGCCAGCGGGCATTCCATCCTCAAAAACAAAGACCATTTTCGAAATTCGATCCTGCTCTGGGGCCTCCTGAAACTGACCGCAGGCGATAGCGTACAGAGTCCCGACGCAGGTAAGCTCGGCCCCGTTGGAAATAAGGGCCATGCCCTTTACCGGCAGTGTGACTGCCAGCAGTGGTGTCTCCAGTTGAGCATGCATTGAACGCATGAAATCGTCGTCCAGTACTTTTTCGCACGCATAGTAATCACCTTGCAGCACGATTGCCTTCACGCCAAGATCAATTTCAGTCGCCTCAATTTCGAGATTCTTGACGTTGGTTTGGGCCTGTTCGTACAGCGCTTCCGCTTCTTCCTCGCTCGTCGTGTGCGGAATGGTCTGCGTCGTATTTGGCATGTCGCGAACGACGGCGACCAGCGGCATTTCCGCCTCGGGATGTTCTTTAGAATTCTTGATCAGCGGCTTGCAGAGCGACATTTCTCGCAAAGACCAATCAGCTGGCTTTAAGCCAAACATAACTTGCCCTTGATCGAAACTCGCTGCCATGTCGTTGAGCTGCACTAGCAGCTGTGACGGAGCTTGTGATAACCCCTGTTCAATGAACCTCTCCGACTTGCCAAAAGCGTTCAGGTTGACTTCGTTGTCGCTGACATTGGAAAAGAACATAAACGGGATGGTGGAGTGGAATTCGGGGTCAAATTGCCATCGCCCTCCGAAAGCTTGCTGGGCGACTAATCCAGTGGCCGCGCCTAGTTCCGCGATCGCCGTCCAGTATCCGATCTCATTCTCTTCCTTGCCGCCCGCGTTTTGCAAAGCATCCAGAATATGTGATTCGACAGCTTGCAGGCCGTCGAGCGTAGGTGCTACTTCATAGCGCTCGAATACTTGCTGACCTAGATCTTGAAAAGCGCTTTCCGCCGCAGCCTGCCAAGCATCTCGGTCTTCTGCGTTGGACTGCGGGGTGCTCGATTCATCGGATTGGACTTCAGCTCCGGTAGCCAGCAAAACGTACAGGAACTCGCTAGATGGTTCAGCCTGATGATGAAAACGAATGTTGTGCAAATCCATGTCTGAACGACGGACACCCAGGACACGAGTGAGCGCGAAGATGACCGAGAGTGCAAACTCCGACTCAATCTCTTCAGCCGAACGATGATCGGTTTGGACGCCGATCTTTTCGCCTGCTTCGTTGGTGATGACGATGTCGATGGAGTCAAGAGTCGAATACATGGGTTTCCTGGGCAATTAGGCGGATAAGGTTGTTCGAAAAAAGAAATACTTCGCAGACGCGCGAGTGTTCCACCTTTCAGTTTAGCGAAATCGGGAAAAATGTGCGGCGCCGATGGAAGCAGGTCCAAGACGAATTAGAGTTTCCAACTTTTGGCATCGTTTTACCCAAGAGCCCGACGCAGGAGCGAAGCACATCTTTGCCATTTATGGAATCGGAGTAGCTCAAAGTTGCCGGTTAGCCACAGTGGAAGCCGGACGCGATCCGGTTTGCACCGAAGTGATCGACCCTAAATGTTGAATTGAGGTGCGTCGAGTTCTGCCGGTGGGCGCTACGCGTCGCTCGGCGTCTTACGCGGAATGTCTTTTCGAGCTGGATGTTGGTCCTTCCGCTGGTGGATCATTAGCGCGGTCCATTCGGCCAGGCGGCGGCCAAGGATGCGACAAGCTTCCATCGTCTCCTCTTCGCGAGGTTCCTTGGCCGCAACCGCACCATAATGCAATGTCATTTTCTTGCCGGCATAGTCAGTTACACCGAATACGAGGAACCCAAAGTTCATCAGCACGGTCAGCAGACTCTGGCAAGCCAATTCCATTCCGCCGCCCCATCCACCAGCGCTGCTAAACGCACAACCGATCTTGCCGTCGATTTTCATCCAGTGCGGTGCCATTTGCTCGTCCCAGAAACGCTTCATTTTCCATGACAGAACACCCATGTTGGTGGGGCTGCCACAAGCGATTCCGTCGCACCACAGCACGTCCTCAGCCACAGCCTCATCTACGCTCTTCAGTCGCACTTCCGTATCTGGTACGAACTCA
>JBCCEO010000429.1:0-7053 GCA_039030255.1 Planctomycetota bacterium
AAAAATCAGCTCATTTTGTTAGACGCGACTAGACGCGCAGAACAAAATTTTTTGTTCTGCGCGACTAACGATCAAAGGTACCGCTATGTAAACAAATAAAACTATTCAAAACATTGCTCATAGCCGCAGGCACGCTAATCTTTTGGATTTACGCCCTGCTGCATCAAGCCATCGTCGGCGACCAAATGATGTGGTAACGCATTGCGCGAAACATTAGATAAACTGTTGGAGCGGATTCGGGACTAGTTGTCTGCGATCTCCAGCAATTGAGTTCGGAGCGTTCCTTCGCCCTTGATAAACGGGTCGTTGTTCTGCTCGCCATATTCAAGCAGCGCACTGGCTAGTGATTGACAGACCGCCTCGGTGTCAAGTTTGCCAAAATAATTCTTGAGTTCGTCAGGGTCTTGCTCGAGATCGAAAAGCCATGGAGTTTCGTTCATGGAGACGACCAGCTTAAAACGATCGGAAACGCCCGCGACCCAAGCGGGCTTGACTCCCGCATTTCGTAGTACGCTGACATCTTTCCAGCCAGCAGCATCGCCTAGAAGCAATCGACCGAAATCGCGGCCTTCCACGGCAGGCGGAGCCTTGAAGCCGAGCAAAGGCAGAATGGTCGGAACGAAGTCTACTGTACCGAGCGCCTGATGAACAATTGTTTTTGCGGGCACTTTTCCAGGCACCAACACGATCATAGGAATCTTCGCACTTCCTTCGTATGGATTACCCTTGTTGAGTCTTCCGTGTTCGTAGCACAGGTCGCCGTGATCGGAGGTGATGACGATTGCCGTGTTTTGCGAAATCCCTAATTCATCCAAAGTTTGCAGAATTCGTCCCACGTTGTCGTCAATGCATTTGACCATCCCGAAGTACTGGCTCATCGCATCCGCTCGGAATGTTCCGACAGAGTTCTTTCCTTCGGTGGTGGCCCAAGCTGGATTGTCCTTGGCCATCGAAAAAGTCATAGGAGCTCGAATTGGCGTGTCGGCAAACATCCTGTCGTAGGGAGCTCGAACCGTGTTCGGGCCGTGCGGGTCAGGAAGGCTCAAGTGGTAGCAGAACGGTTGGTCGGCATTCTTGCGGATGAAGTCGATGGCACGAGACGCAAGCCAGTCGGTCGCGAAGGTCGTCTCGTCCGCACCGGCTAATCCGTAGGAGGGGGCGCCCTTGCTGAGGGCGCCGACGCGCGGACCATCCTTTGTAATTTCAAACTTTTTCCAGTGTCCTCGATTGAACATGAAGCGGTTGTCGGCAAAACCGAATTTTCGCTCAGGTGCCCACTGCGGCTTCCCATTGCCATCCAAGTGCCATTTGCCCGCGTAGCCCGTCTGATAACCATTATCGAGCAGCACCTTGGCGAAGGTGATCATCTCGTTTTTCATCGGCAAGTTGTTTTGCGGCGAGCCCGTATTGTGCGGATACAAGCCGGTGAAGAATGAAGCTCTCGAAGGAGTGCAGACTGGGCTCGTGGCATAGAACGAAGTGCACAAAGCCCCTTGTTTCGCAATCGAGTCGATATGCGGAGTTTCGACTACTGCATCCTTGCCCCAGATATAAGCCTGTTCCTCGGGCAGCGTTTCTCGGTAGCAACCAAGCGTTCTGAAGTTATGCTCGTCCGTTTGGATGACTAGCAGGTTTACCGGCCGTTCGGCGACAGGCTCTTTCGCGCTTGTCGTGGACACCGCCAAGAGAATTGCAAAGACAAGGAATGATTGGAGTCGACGCATCATGGTTTCTCTGAGAGGGGAATAGTGGGGGTTGCCGCCGATTCTGAACCGGGGAAACTAGTTTACTCCATTTGCCGATAAATGGTCTCGGCGTCCGTTATGTTCCCGGTCAGAGGCTCCGAACGAGGAAAGAGCCGATGAATGCGGAAGTCAAAATCAGCCCAACGCTCAAAGCCAGAATTCTGGCCGTATGAAGACTTGGCCGACGGCACGCCGCGTGGCAAAGGTACGCAACAAACGAAATGAAGGAGACGTGTGTAATTGCCGCCAACGATGTGATGACAAAAATTTGGAAGAGTCCATCGCCAAACAGGAATTGCTGTGCTGCAAGTTGACGACGCTCTGCCTGGGGCAAGGCTGGGTCAACAATTGTTGAAAATGCGAAAAATACCAACAGTTGAAAGCCCACCAGAGCAGAGGCCAACAAAGAGATAACTGCGATAAGCAATGCTTTGCCGCGCGAACTATGTTTGGCGTAGTCGCCCACCTCGGCGGGCGAGTCCACGGGAGGATCAAACGGATTGGGCTGATCAGCCATTAACGCTCCGGCAGAATATCGGGTAGTAGCGACGGTTCTTTCAACAACGATACGTTTGCGCGTTGCTGGCATCAGGCAGATAGTCGGCAGCATACTCTTCCTCCGATCGAAGTTTGACGAACCTGCAAATCGACCTAATTATCCATCTCAGTGCAATCGCAAACAATTGCCAGAATCCCTCGTCCTTCTCAAGAGATGGGCGATGCAGTGATTTTCCATCATCAATTGAGTTACGAGGGCAAACTACCAATCGCGTGGCGCAACAGCTCTTCAACATCAGCATCGGCATAAACATACGCCTTGGCGATGACTTCGAAGTCTGTGCCGATGCAGTCTCTGGCAAAGGTTCAAATTCACTTTCGTTGGAGTAGAATTCTTCTTGGAGTTCATTGAAGGCCTCGGTGGCCGCGTGCGTGAGTTTGTAAGAATCATCGAGCCCAGCAGGCTCGTCCGATTCGATTTGCTCGCACAGCTGGATTAGGGTTGCCAAGTCAGGAAAATAGCCATCTCTGTACACGTCGGGCAGAAATTGGTAACCGGCTAACTTCGCGTTAGTGATTGCCATTGGAGTCTTTGTCCTAATCGATCAAAAAGTTGTATCGTGAGAAAACGCGTTGTCAATGAAGTCTTTGTGCGGTCTCAACTTTTTGACGCGGTACATTTGACGTGAATATTTTGGCACCGAACTGTTGACGGCAAATGGGTAACTTTTGCCCTGTCCCAATCGCGCAAGCAAGAAAACTCTGGAAATCTCAGTTTTGAACTTGCGATTCTGAACGGCATCGTGAACAACCGTGTGAACTGGGCCTGATTTCATGCTCAGGGTAGCTCGTGGATCCAATGCAAAATGCCTCGAAAAAAATCGAGGCATCTGTCTTGAGAATCGTATTTACTTACCATGCCGCGGTTAGGGTTGCGGTGGATTGAATGGCAAATTGGCCCCGCCTGGAAGGTTGAGAGCTCCTGGTGGAAGACCCGGAAGGCCGTTTTGCGGAGGACCGGCTCGTTTCTTAAAGAGATCTTCTCGCGACACCTTTAGCTTTTGGTATTCGCTGTCGCTGACAACGTAGTACCATTCCGAGAAGCGGGCGTTCAACTCAAGCACCTTCTTGCGGGCGGCATCAATTTTCTCGTTGCGTTCATCTAGCTTGCGTTGGTTGGCCTTAGCGATGTCTTCTCGCAAGACTTCCAGACGCTCCTCAAGCTCTTCTTGGGTTTCTTCCGGAGCGTCGCCTGGTTCGCCAGCTTCCTTCGAGCCTTCGGCTTGGGGTGCCTTGGCCTCACTGCCTTCTGTGGCTTCGCCCGCCGGTGGTGTTTGACCCTCTTGAACAGCTGGAGCTTCGGTCTTTGCCGCTGGCTCTTCTTTCGCAGTTGCGTCGTCAGTAGAGGCAGCTTCCGATGCTTCGGCTTCGGTTTGTTCTTTTTCCTGAGCAGGTGCTTCGGTAGCTGTTTCTTCCTGAGTAGTCTCCTCCTGATTAGATTCTGCAGAAGCAGTTTCTTCTTGCAGGAATCCACCGCAGTCATCTGGATCGGCCTTGGGCTCGTCCGATGCGGGTTCTTCCGTAGCTGCTGGCTCTTCCGTTTTGGGATCTTCGGCTGCTTTTCCCTCGGCCGGAGTTTCTGGGGAGGGTGTTTCGGTAGAGCCTTCTTCCGTAGCCGGTGTTTCCGTATTCGATTCCGCTGCGTTTTCTTGGCTTACTTCAGCCGCAGGTTCTGGAGTTTCCGCTTTGTCTCCCTCCGCTTGCTCTGCGCCCTCTACTGCAGGCGTCTCGGTTGCCGGCGGCTTTGGAGCCGGTGGTTTTTCAGTTTCGTTCTCAGCGGCAGTATCGGGGCCTTCTGTTTCCTCGTTTCCGCTTCCCTCTGTGCCCGCAGCGCCTGGGGCATCTTCCTCTTCCAATTGTGGAAGCTCTTGGGGCTGTTCTCCAGGTGTTTCGCCGCGTTCCATGGCCAGCATTTCTTCGACAGTTTCGGGCAACGGATCGAGCTTGGGGATAGGGAACTGGTTCTCATTCACCTTGGCCGTTACCAAAAGGTAGCGTCGAAGACCGCCGTCTGCGCCGGCGGTAGCTTCGCTGGACAGTCGTGCAGTGGGTTCACCAAAACGCAGGACGTAGTCAACGCCTTCGTTGGTACCGATGGTGGTCTCTCCACCTTGGGAGAAAATCTCCGTCGAACCACTCATGGTCGCCACATAGAACCCTTGGCTGGCCAAGTTGTCGATGCTCTCCTCGTCCTTCAATAGACTCTCTGAGACTTTCAAGTCGGCAGCAACTCCCTTTGGCTTGCGCTGCACGTCGATGATCTCAAGATTCTGAACTGTGGTCTTGAGGTCGTTCAGGTATTGCGAGTTGATTTCTTCATCGGCGGCCATCTGTGATTCGACCGGTTTGTTTTCCACGTACTCAGTAAGTTTGTTTACCGACCACTTGTTTTGAGCGTTGGTGACTTCCGCATCGAATTTGAGTTCGAGAGTTCGGCCCATGAGTTCGTCACGCAGAATGTAGTCTCGAACGCTAACGCGATTGATATCCAAGCCGCGCACGCCCAGCAGTTTCTTGTCGATCCAGTCTGAGAAATCAGTTGTAAAGGCAGAGCTGTCTAGCTCAACTTGGTAAACCGCATCTTCGTTTGGGATTCTCACGTAACGTAGTTCATCCGATTGCGGAACCTGCTTACCGATAATAAGATCGGCCAGGATATTCTCGGCCTTGTCACGAAAGCGAACGAGCATGCCAACACCGCTTTCGCCGGCGGTGATGTCGTCGTTATCGGGATCTACAACCCCATACAGTTCATGGTCTCCAGCGACTTCGGAAACGACATCTAGAACTTCTAGGTCGGAGAGTGGGCTCGTCGCCTTTTGCAATTGTTCCGCGGCGTCGGCTGGATAACCATCGTTGCTGGGAAGAGTCCAAACATTAGATTCCCGGTCTCGGGCCACGCTGAAGCGGTCGACGAGTCCCAAGCTGTCGTCGTACTTTACGATTTCCATAGAGGTCGCGACCTCTGGATCGGTAAAGTCGGGGAAGACATTCTCTCCCACGCGTTCTGCAGAGATTGCCTTCTCGCTCATGGCTGCTTCTGGGCGGAACACCCACGCAAGAAGTAGCATCAGTGCTGCAACACCACCAAAAATCAGGGTCGTGGTACCTTCTTTCACCGTTTCGCTCCTGTGTCATTCTGGCCAAAGTCGCTGGGCCGCCAACGGACACATTTTATTAAGTATTGAGTTGGTTCAGTTTTGATTGATGTGTTTGCTTCGTTCTCGCAGACACCCAAGGAAATTACTTCAGCCGAGACTTAGAGATGCCTTCGCGTTCGCGAACTCGACGTGTTACAAACACGCCAGCACCCACAAGCAGCGGTGGAATCGGTGGCAGTGCGACCGCCCAGCCTTTGTAGCTACTTTGGATTTTGCGGATGGCATTGTCAGAATCTTGCTGCGAGTCACGAATTGCGATGTCACGTTTCTTTTCGAATTTACGAAGCTTGTTGTTCTTTCGACGTTCTTCGACTTGTTGTGCAATCTGTGCCTGCTGCTGAATATTCAAGAGCTTCTCACGCTTCGTTGCATCCGTGATTCGTTCCTTCTGTAGCTTTTCGAGCTGATCGCGAAACTCGTTCATTTTCTCCTGCATTGCTTCCTCAGCCGCATCCTTCTCAGTGTTGAATTCGTTTTGCAAGTCTTGCTGTTTCTCAAACGCAGCTTGGCGATAAATCTCAGCTTGGTCTTCGAATAGTCCAAGTGTAATGTGCTGCGGTTCGTGAGAACGAATGGCTGGGTAATCGACTTCACCAGCAAGGACATCGACGATGTTGAGCACGAAAGTGATGTTTTGATCTCGCAGGTCCAAATCGAACCGATCGGGACGTTTGCGATTCTCGCTAAAGAAGGGGTGCATGTAATCCACATCTGCGACGTATACAGCACGAATTGGTTTGTTTTCCGAAGGTGCGGTTTCTTCCTCTGAGCCTGCGGCTTCATCGCCTTCTTCATTAGTGTCATCTGCAGCCCCGTCATCCTCGGCCGATTCTTCATTCCTCGCTTCACTAGCGGAACCAGCAACGCTCTCAACGTAGACTGCTAATACATTTGAGCCGGTGGCTTTGCCCTGCTTTTGTAATAGAACGTTATCATCGGGTTGGCCTGCGTTCATTCGCACATCTTGGTAGGAGACCAATCCTGAGACTTCGCCTCGCGTTCGCACCAATTCTGTGATATTCAAGTCTTGACGCTTCGAATCTGCCTGGACGGATCCGGCATAGAGAAACATCAATTCACGGAGACCAGCAGAAATTGGGCTGTCTTCGCTCAGGAAGTCCAGGCCTTCTTCCGGGCTCTCCAGCAAAAATAGCCATTGATCATTCGCGTTCATCAGATAACGCAGCTTCGGATGCGGATTGTACTGCTGCCAAACGATGTCTGGGTTGGGAGCTCCCATAAACAGATCGTTGGGAACAATAAGTCCAAGGGTGTCCCAAAGTGACTGGATATCACCCTTCGGTTCAGGCGGCTGCTGGCCCATCATTGGATTGCCTTGCGGCTGTTTGGGCTCTCCGGTCCCCGTGATCCCGCGGTAGAAAGCGGGAAACGGGTCTTCAAATATCGCTGTAGGCACACCAGATTTGATGGCTTCAACCACGTTCGGCAACTGCTGAGGATTTAGCGAAGACGGCTGCACAACAAAAAGTACATCATAGGAGTCGAGTGCAATGGGGCGACTGGGATCAACTTCCTCGACATCGTATTGCTTTTCTAATTCCTCGACGATTGGCTGCTTTGGAATCTGC
>JBCCEO010000430.1:0-7047 GCA_039030255.1 Planctomycetota bacterium
AATTCGCGAAAATCCGGTGTCCACGGCTTCTGCGAGACTTCGAATTGTCAAAGTTTTGGCGAGCCCAGGCAAACCTTCTAGCAGAATATGCCCCCCGGTAAGTAACCCAATTAGCAGTCGAGACAACATGTGCTCTTGGCCAACCAAAACGCGTCCTACTTCATCTCGCAGCGCATTACACATCTCCGCGTGCTGCTGGATCTGATCTTCAATTTGCGGGGCCGACATGAAAAATTATTCCTCCGAAGTGGGTTAGATCCTGCCAACAAGAACTGCAATGCGACATTATTTTAGTAGATTATCTCAGAGCTTTTAGGGGCCTTCGCTGCCAGATAGTTATTTCCCTCCGTTCAAAGAATCCTGCCCAAGAAAATTCTCGCATTCCGGCAGTTCTATTTGAAGGCAAACGGATTCTTATGCGGAGGAATTTTGTTGCCGCAACTGCTGGCATCTTTCGAGTTTTTGTCGTTTTTTTAAGGTTGTTTTATCGATGAGCGTGAACCCAATTCCTCCGAACTGCAATTCAGTCAATCTGTCCTTAGTTGTGAAAGATGCGAACGGAGCCATCGAGCTATATAAAAGAGCTTTTGGGGCGACAGGTGGTGCCTGCTTGAACGCGCCCGACGGAAGTGTGATGCATGCCGAAATCCAGATTGGAAATTCAACCATCATGCTCGGAGAGGAGAATGAGCAATGGGGCATGATATCAGCCGAAAGCATGGGAGGTTCGCCAATATCCATCATGCTCTATGTTGATGACTGCGACGCAACATTTCAACAAGCAATTGACGCAGGATGCGAGGTAATCAGTCCGGTTGCCGACATGTTCTGGGGTGACCGGCACGGACGACTCAAGGATCCGTTTGGATACCAATGGGGTATCGCTACGCACATTGAGGATGTTTCCGAAGAGGAAATGGATCGACGCGGAAAGGCTTGGCTAGAAGAAATGTCGCAAGGCAAGCCGGAATCTTAGCAGCCGCTTTGAAGAACGGAGTTACTGGGGGAGCGAACAAGTCTCACTGGTTTGCACCAGGATTGCAACACTGCAGGCTTTGCCGCGCTCACCCCACGCGTCTAGCGAGGATGCATTGGAGCATGGTTGATCTCCATTTTAACTCTGCTGTAAAATGCATCGGGAATCCTTAGCGAAAGCCGTCACGACTTTCCGCCTGCACCCAAAATACCTGCCGATCGTCATCAAGACGTAGAAACTACCTGGGAAGTACCAACATGCTCCAATCGTTAATCCTACTCGCCGACCGCAATAGTCCTGCAAACCAGTGGCTTCGTGAAAACCCTCTTGTTCTTGCCGGCATCATGGGGTTAATCGGAGCAGCTCTGGTGTTCTTTGGCATCCTGGGGCTAAAAACTGGCACAGCGAAAGACAAATACGGCAATGAAATGACTGGTGGCCTCGCACAATTCAGCTCCATCGTTCGGCTTATCGGCGGCGTTGCAGCCATTGGCGCGGCGATCTACATCGCCATCTTCGGCGCCTGGTAGTGAGGCTCGCTGACTTTGTGTCGAAAAAGAGAAGTTTGGAAATGAACACTTTGCATCGCAGCTTCCGGCTTTTGATCCTTACGATACTGCTGCTCGGCTGCAACCAACCCGAGGAAGAGCCTATGCCGGCTACTTTTGTTCCGCCAAGCATCACATTGCTAACTGATATTGATGATGCTGACGACTCGTACGGCAATGAATCGATTGTCATCGACGGCGTCGTATCGCCCAGTGGTCAGGGAGGCTGGCCCGGAGGAAACGACGACTACGAAGTGCACTGCTTCAGCTTTTCGGCCTGGAAAAAGCTAGACGAGCCAACGATCCAGCGCGAGCTGACGATCCTGCGCCCCGTGCCGCCAGAGGCGGATTACTGGGATGACTTTCCCAAGCACTCGATCCAACGCATTCGAGTTTTTCTGTCCGGCGATGAATTCCGCGCGGTGCTCGAAGAACCTCTTCCACTGGATGCACCTGCCCCAGAGTTAGAAGCCATTGCCCAAGAGTTGCAAAACCCTGTCATATTTCCCACGGAAGTCTTTGGCGACCTCTTCCTAAATCGAAGTGTCAACTGGTTTGAAGGTGAAGCAACTTGGAATAAGCAGCGCGTCCGAGTCACTTTTCCGGTAGATGAAGAACAAGCGCACGGCGTTGCCTTGAAGGCAGCCGAATCGCTGTGGCTTGACCAAGCAAAATGGAAGGAACGCATCGAGAAATATGCGGCCGAGAAGTTACTTGCAGTCAAAAATGATATTTGGCTCGAAGACGACGAACCGCAAGTCACCTCGGAACAATTCATTGCTAGAATGACCTTGACGTCAATTTCCTTCGACTCTGACGGAGGATTTGAGTTTTGGTTTGACGACGGTGATCTGTTTTGGGGGCATTCCATAATGGTCAGCGGCAATCTGAACGATGGCCCCAGCGACGCAGCATTCCACGGTTAGAACAGCTTTAAAAAGAAATCTAAGAAAATCGATTATGCCTAGATCTAGCTTCGCCCCAGTTGCGTTGCTTTTCGCTCTACTCACAACATTGCTCGGTGCACTCGTAGGATACTATTTCTTTTTGAAGACCCCCGAAAGCTTCAGAGCGCAGGGTCTCTTTCAAGTAAGCCAGTCGCTTGTCCTGAACGAGGAAAAGGCGTCGAGAATCGTAATCGAGGATTTTCCGATAATCATTAAATCGGAAGGTGTTCTACGAGGTGCGATTGAGTTTGGCAAGCTGACCGAAAAGGAGCTGTTCGCTGGCTTGGATGCAGCAAGCTTGATTGAGATACTCAAGCAATCCGATGACCTAACAGCCGAGAGTGCTGCCAAAGAGTCGGGAACCGTACTTATCGTTCTAAGCTACACCTGCTCCGACTCAGAACTTGCCGCCGATGTTGTCGGTTCTATCTTCAAGAGCTTGGAGGCTTGGGCCAAAGAGGAAGGGAGGCAGTTCGAAGTAAAGCCGCTGAATTTGCCGAAGTTTGGGTCATTCTACGGCCCAATGATTGCTCCATTTGTTGCATCTGGTGCAGCGATTGGATTCGTGCTTGGCCTGCTTGTCGCTTTCTTGCTTCTCAGCTCTCTTTATCCAAGTGGCGATCGTGATTCCAGTTCGCGAGAGAGATTGCCGTAGCAACGCCCCAACCCGCGACAAAAAGGGACAACTTATGAACTCCAAGACTTGGCGTTACTTGCGAGACGATGTTTGGACCTATCTTGCCCTAATTGTGTTCGTCATCGGTTGTGTGGGGTTAGTGCTACCCAAAATCCTTCAGAACGCCCCGGAGGGATACGGATTCGTAGTTCTAATCCTCGGCGGAGTTTTGCTGCTTTTTCGCCTGCTTAAAATTTCCTTACTCCTGTGCTTCGGTAAGTCCCTTCGAATCGAGAAATTCAGTGTGGAAAATCGTAAAGCCGGAGTCTGCATCGTCCATTATTCATACGCAACCAGAGACTTCTCACTGTACGGCGAAAAGCAGATTTACTTTCGCGACGGCGATTTAGAAGTTCTTTATTTGAATTCTTGGCCAGAATTGCATCTCGTGGCTTGGCAGGAAAAGGAGTGGTAGGTAGGTAGTGGCCGGCTTACAGCCTCATCTCCCAAAGTTGACCAATTCTCTGACGAGGAAGCGGGGCGCTGGTCAAATCAGAGTTTGAATCTCGGCAAAGTAGCCCTCCCCGGACTGTCGTCCGACCCTTCCAAAATTCCTCGTTGAACTCAAAAAGGGAGTGTAAGTTCAAGCAGCCCAGCTTGAAACCGTGCTTTGCCTTGAAGCGGGCCAACCGCGACTTGCATTAAGAGCGAGTATCTTGCATAGTGAAACCCTGAGCGAGCCCGGTGGTGAAGGAAAATGATGGTTCGAAGTTTGCTACTGCAACTTCCGAAAACACTCCGTCATCCCCAATCATCGGCCTTGTTTGCTTACCCCTCGTTTATATAGATCACGGCCCCAAAAGCATGAAGTATTTGACTTGCGCACTCGTTTGTTTATTCTCAATCACTGAAATCGGAACAAAAGCAACTAAAGCACAGGACGCACCGGCGGGAGAGTTCAAAACTCTGCCCGGTTTCGAAGTCGAACTGGTTCATAACATCAGCAAGGCAGGTCACGGCTCTTGGGTGTCGCTATGTGTCGACGACAAGGGCCGCATTGTTGCAAGTGACCAATACGGCAAGCTCTACCGCGTCACACTCGTCGATGGCAAGTCCGAAGTTGAACAACTGCAGGCCAACATCGGTATGGCACAAGGCATGCTCTACGCCTTCGATTCGCTATACATCAATATCAACGCGAATAAGAAGCAGCGCGAAGGAACTGAGGCCAAGGGGCCTGGAATATACCGCCTGCAAGATACAACGGGCGACGATCAGTTCGACAAGATCGAGTACATCGTTCCCATGTCGGACAAAGCTGGTGAGCACGGACCGCATGCTCTAATCCTCTCACCCGACTCCAAACAGATATATTTCTGCAGCGGAAACCAGGTAGATGTACCCGAGTCTGCCAAGGGTGGTGCCGTACCACGACTCTGGGACGAAGATCATTTACTGGGCCGATTGCCTGACGCGCGAGGTCACATGCGCGGGCGGTTGGCTCCTGGGGGATGGATCTGCAAGATGGATCCCGACGGTTCCAACATAGAACTGATGGCGACCGGCTTCCGAAACGAGTACGACATCGCCTTCAATCGGAACGGAGATCTATTCGCCTACGATGCAGACATGGAATGGGACATCGGTTCCCCTTGGTATCGTCCAACTCGAGTCAATCACGTAATTAGCGGAGCAGAGTTCGGTTGGCGGAATGGTACTGGCAAATGGCCTGATTATTTTGGGGACAGCTTCGGCGCAGTGGTTAACATCGGTCCGGGGTCGCCCACAGGGATTTGTTTTGGGTACGGCGCGAACTTCCCGCGCAAGTACCGTGATGCTTTATTCATCTGCGATTGGAGCTACGGAGCGATTCACGCCGTCCACATGGAAACGGCGGGAGCCAGCTACACCGGCAAGTATGAGACTTTTCTCACGGCGGCCCCGATGGCAGTCACCGATATTTTAGTGCATCCCGAGGACCGGATGCTCTACTTCGCAGTAGGTGGTCGCAAAACAGCATCGGGCCTATACCGCGTCAAGTACACGGAGGAGATTCCAGTCAGCGAACTCGGCGATGCCCCCCAAGCACTGGCTCGTGATCGCCTACGAAGACAAAGTTTGGAGCAATTCCACGGAAAACAGAATTCGCAAGCAATCCCACTCGCCATCGAGTCACTTGGCGATTCCGATCGTGCGATTCGTTTCGCTGCACGCGTTGCCCTCGAGCACCAGCCCGTTGAGCGATGGCGAGAGCAAGCCGTCCAACAGACCGAGCCGCAAGCGATCATTACGGCTGCGTACGCGCTAGCGCGCACCGGCTCGGAAGAAGATCAAGCCGCTTTGGTCGACAAGTTGACGGGGATTGACTTTTCCAAGTTGCCTGTGGCCACGAAACTTGAATTGCTACGAGCACACGAACTTGTGTGGATGCGACTTGGCGCCCCGACAGACGCACAGAAACAGTCGATCTTGGCTCAACTCGACAGCTTTTTCCCTGGCGAAAATGGGCTGCTCAATCGTGAGCTTGCGAAACTGCTGATCTACCTCGATGCTCCACAAATCGTTCCTCGCTGTGTCGAGCAAATGGGATTGGCCAATGCTCAGGAAGATCAAATCCACTATGCATTCTGCTTGCGGGATGTACAAGAAGGCTGGGACACAGAATCGCGACTTGGATATTTCCGCTGGTTTTTCGATGTCTCGTCGGCCCGCGGCGGTGCGTCGTTCGGAGGCTTTCTCGCAAACATCCGAAATGCAGCACTAGCAAATTTATCAGAGGATCAACGTAAGGAACTAGGAGACCTTGGGGCGAAGAACATGCCGACGCCCAAGGATCCACTTGCAGATCTGGCTCCTCGCAAAGTAGTCCAGGAGTGGACCGTAGATGGCCTGCATGAAATGCTTGAGTCGGCGGAGTTTACGCCGGATTTTGAAGAAGGACGTGTGTTAACGGCTACCGCCCAGTGCTTCAAATGCCACAGGTTCAACGGTCAAGGCGGAATTCAAGGGCCAGATCTAACGGCGGCGGGCAAGCGTTTTAACGATCTGGATCTGCTTACAACCATTGTTGATCCTAGCAAGGAAATCAGTGATCAATACGGTGCAACCCAATTCCTAACGGAGAACGGGGTCGTCGTTGGACGGGTTGCCAACCTTAGCGGCAATAAGATCAAAGTGGTGACCAATATGCTTGCCCCTGGCAATTTCACGGACATCGCTGTTGAGGACATCATCGAGCGTCGCCCCTCACGAGTATCGATGATGCCAGCAGGATTGCTCGACACCTTCGAACCACAGGAGGTTGCTCAGATCATGGCGTATCTGAAGAGTGGCGGTGACGCCAACCATCCGTTGTACCAGTAGTCTGTGGTCGGAATCGCGGCTCGAATGCTAGTGAGGCGTGGGGTGTGAAGCTGCGGTTTGTCAAACTTACCCTCCCGCTTGCTTGCGGGAGGGTCGGACGTAATGCGGCAGGGGAGGGCATCGCCCCTTTCCACCCGCCGCCTAGCCACTCGCCGCCTAATCACTCTTCCTCAAAAGGTAATTCCGCCGCGCTTCGTTCGGCCATGCCGCTCTTGAAATGTCGGCGGCAGACGGAAATGTATCGCTCGTTGCCGCCGATCTGGACTTGGTTGCCAGCTCGGATGACATCGCCTTGTTCGTCCACACGCAAGACCATCGTCGCCTTGCGTCCGCAATGGCAAATTGTTTTGATCTCCGTCATCGTGTCGGCCCAAGCCAAGAGTTGTTGACTGCCCTCAAACAAATTGCCTTGGAAATCGACTCGCAAACCGTAGGCTAACACCGGGATCTCCAGCTCATCAGCAACATTGCTCAGTTGCTTGACTTGCTGCGTCGTTAAGAACTGTGCTTCATCAACCATTACGCAGTGAACCTCTCCAATCTCGACTGCGTTTTGAACGACTGAGAAAAGGTTGTCGACTGTATTAAAGGTAGTTG
>JBCCEO010000431.1:0-7024 GCA_039030255.1 Planctomycetota bacterium
AATCCCACGAGGTTATCGAGGAAACTTGCTCTGCATTTGGCTTTCGATTTCCTTGTTGGCGGCCTGGATGAGTGGCACATTAGCCGCATCAGGCGTCTCTTGTTCATCCAATAAACCATATCGCCTAGCCCGATTGCGCTGATAGGCGCCACAGAGATGAAAGCCAATGCAGCCTGGCTGCTCGAACAACTGCTGCAAGGTATCGGCGTACCACTTGCCTTCGTTGTGAGTGATCTCACCCGGCGCGGTCTGCCACTTCATCCGCGCGGCGTCAGCAAGTAAAACTGGCTTGCCGTTCTTTTGGTGCCAGTCAGCGAGATGCTGTGTCGGATTTCGAAAATCTTGAAAGGACAAGACGTCGACATAAGGCAAAGCCGCTTCGATGACTTCCATCGCTATGGGCGCATTCGCCTCGTAACGGTCGCCCAAAATAAGGTGATGTGGATCGTAGCGGCGAATCGCATCGTGCGTCGTTTTGTAATATTGTTCTGCGAGTTTCCGTAGCTCGGCGCGTCCAGTATCAGACTGCAGTCTTTCTGGATCGAAAATTGGACCACGCCACTTATTGTCAGGTCGCGTGTGAATCCAGGTTGGACAGTCGCTGTAGAAGTAGCCTATCAAGTTGGGATCTTCCGCCAACTCCGCACAATGCGCCCGCGCGACGTAGTCACACCACTCGACCCAATCGGGAGCAAAAAAATCATAGTGGACGGTGTGCTTCTCCCATTGATGCGACTCCATGAAGGGCAGCAAATGACAGTATGGCATATCGAGCGCCCGGTACTCATCGACGGTAAAGGCTCGCGAATGCTGCCACTTTCGAACCGTTACCTCCTGAACCCAACCAACGGAGTTAAAACCCCATTGCTTCAGATTGGGAGCCACCGATTCCTGAATCCAGCGCAAAGTGCTCCCAGCATATTTCTCACGCCACAAATGAATGTTCTCAGGATAGCGAAGCGTCGCGGGATCAATATGATTGATACCCATCGTGAAAAAGGGCTTGCCCTCGGGTGTGATCAACCACCAATGCCCCTGACGATTTCCCAGGGTGAAGTAACCTTCAGGGGCGTCTTGCGTCGTTTTTTCGTCTGCAAATGCAAAGTTATTCGGCGACGCGTATCCAGCTGCGGTCACGCAGACGGCCGCACTCATGTTGGCGGCACTGGCGCCTATGGCTCTCATAAAGCTCCGTCGGGATTCAGTGTGGGCAGCATGCATCATCATTCTTTCGATCGGCGGACGAGGATTACTCTTGAAATTGATCGTACCAATCTTGGACTTTCAATCCAACATGTTGCTCTCCCGGAATTGCCTTGCGGAGCTCCTCTTTCACGGAAGTGAACTCTGCATTCTCGGCTAGATTCGTCCACTCGTCAGGATCACGCGAATGGTCGTAGAGTTCTTCCGAGCCGTCTTCGTAGCGAATGTAGCGCCAGCGCTCGGTTCGAATGGCCGTGTTGCCTTCGCCGTAGGAAGAAATGACGGGACTGCGAGCTGTCTTCGGATCCAGCAACTGGGGGACCACGGATTTTCCGTCCAAGTACGCTGGGGCTTCCAATCCAGCCAAGTCGACGAGCGACGGGTAAACGTCGATCAAGCTGACGGGCTGCTTGCACTTCGATCCTGGCTTCACCCCAGGTGCTCGCACCATAAATGGAATGTGTGTCGTTTGCTCCCAGATCGCACCTTTGCACCAGTGCTTCTTTTCGCCAAGATGCCAACCGTGATCGCTGACGAGCATCACCACAGTTTCGCGATCGCGCGGATTGTTTTCCAGAGCCTTCAAGAATGATCCGATTTGACGATCCACGAAAGCAATCGAAGCCTGATACGCCTGAATCGTGGCATCCCATTCCTTGTGCTTGACGATGTATTCATGATCGCTCAAGCCGCCATGAAGCGGCTTGTGAGCATGCGTCCTAGCCAGCCGACGCGCAAACTCGGGCATGTCAACCCAGTCGTCTTGGCCATTGGGTTCTGCAGGCCTGCGTATCGAATCTAGCGGGAACTCCTCAAAGTAAGCCTTGGGCACTTGAAGCGGTCGATGTGGACGAAAGAATCCGACCGACATGAAAAGAGGCTTGTCGGTGACTTGTTGCCATTGATCGATGGCCCACTGCGCGACTTTGTAATCCCCCATTTTTTCGTCGGATACGTCCAGCGCGTAACCATCGCTCGGCGGCTTCATGCCTCCGAATTTGTCTTTGCCCGGCGGTGGCTTTGGATCCCCAGGTCGCCTCAGAAGCTCATCGCCGGCACTACCTGGTCCTCCATGATGCACCTTTCCACCACTAGCGACTCGATAGCCATTGTCTTGGAAGAACTGCTGCATTGTGAGAGTCTTGATTTTCGTTTCTTGCTTGTGCTTTGCGTTGAAGTAGGTGCCAGTCTTGAAGGGATAAACACCGTGATTCAGACTCGTTCTCGAGGGCCGACATTGAGGCGCATTGCAATAGCCCTGAGTAAACAGCATTCCACTTTGCGCCAAAGCATCAATGTTCGGCGATTTTGCTTCTGGATGTCCGCCCAAACATCCTAGCCAGTCATTCATGTCGTCCACGATAATGAAGACGATGTCAGGTCTGTCGTTGGCGAGCAGGGAATGGTTGCTGCAAAGGAAAGGCTGCAGGCCAAGCCCCAGTAAGAGCAGGCAGAAAAACCTGAGCAAATGACTCCGTCGGTGCATCAACGTTGCAAGGTGAACTGACTGCCACATGTGGACTACCTTTTACATGAAAGAATCTTCGCAGATCAGCGAGTTCACTATCGTACTACGCCACCCAACGCGAATAAATCACTCGCAGGACGATAAACTTGATTTTGCCTGAGGACAAATGTCAAAACAGATCGCTGTTAATCGTAGGCGACCTAAAGTCCTGACTGCCTGTGAGCCGCGACGCGGAAGCGCCGGGCTTCTCAGATGCACGGGAAGCGGCTAAAGCCTGCACTCCAACGATTGTACCCGTGGCCTTATGACCAGCGGTCAGGTCTCAAGAACTGGTAGCGGAAGTCGTCAAGACTTTCGGCGATTAGGGAAGCGGCTAAAGCCTGCACTCCAGCGATTGTGCCCGTAGCGACCATACTATAATGTGACAATCCTCGGTCTTCGTTGTAAACAAACTCGAATCCACTTCCCGCCGGAGAACCCCATGACCATGCGTGCACTGAAGCCACTTCTATGCGTTGCCGTCCTGCTACTTTCCTCCCATGCAAGCATCGCAGAAGATCTGCCGGAACCCGACGGCAATCCAGCGGACATGAGCAAACCTGTTCAGGTTTATATCTTGCTTGGGCAATCCAACATGTTGGGCTTTGGAAAAATCGATGGCGGCGACGGAACGCTTTCGCACGCGATCAAGGACAAGGGCCTGTACGGCTACTTGATGGACGACGCGGGCAACTGGACCGAGCGAATGGACGTACGTAACGTTCGTGTTATGGGAAGCGGCACTGGTGGAATGCAACAGTTTAACAACGAGTGGATGAAGATTGGCAAAGGCAAGATTGGCCCTGAAATTGGGATCGGCCACTATGTCGGCAATGCAGTCGACGCACCGGTGATGATCCTGAAGAGCTGCATTGGGAATCGCGCGCTTGGCTGGGACTTGCTGCCACCGGGAAGCGAAGGCTTTGAGTTCACGGACTCGAAGGGAAAAACTTGGGTGCATCCAGGTTATAAAGGGTCCCCGGAAAAATGGGAGAAAGGCACCGAGCCCAAGCCCATCACTTGGTACGCGGGCATGCAATACGATGGCGATATTGCCCGAGCAAAGAAGGTACTTTCGGAACTCGACAAGTACTACCCCGGTGCAAGAGAATATGAAATCGCGGGATTCTTTTGGTGGCAAGGAGATCGAGATAGCCGCAGTGAGGCACTTGCCAGTCGCTACGAAATGAACTTAGCACACTTGATCAAACAACTTCGCAAGGACTTTGACGCGCCAGAAGCAAAGTTCGTTTGTGCATCCTTGGGACAAACCGAAGAAGGCTCAACCGACAACGGCGGAAAGATCTTAGATGCAATGCGTGCGGTGGATGGTGAATCCGGCAAGTACCCCGAATTTGAAGGCAGCGTAGCCGCTGTCTATACTCATCCACTTTCCAAAGGCGGCAGCTCGGGCGGTCACTACGGCGGCAATGCCGAAACGTACATGAACGTCGGAGAAGCAATGGGCAAAGCCATGGTTGGCCTGCTCCAAGGCGAATGATCAAACCAGGATCAAAGCCACAATGAACCGCGTGCTTATTCTGATACTCTTCAACTCTGCCTGCGCTCTTGCTCCGATAGCGATCACTCGCGCGCAGGCTGATGGAGAACCTAGAAAAATATCGACTGCGGGCACGGATGAAACCGCTGTGGCTAGCTTCCTCCAGTCCTACTGCATGGAGTGCCACGCGGGCCAAACTCCCAAAGGGGAAATCCCGCTCGGCGATATTAGCATCGTCGACATTGGCAATCTAGCCAGCGGCCAGGATGCAGAACTCTGGGAACAAGTTCTCGGTGTACTCGAAGAGCAGGAAATGCCTCCTGAGGACGCCAAGCAACCAACTTCAGAATATCGTGACGCGATCGTAAATTGGATCCGCAATGGCCTTCAAGCAGCAGCCAACCGCGAAACGAATGCTCGGGCAGCGAGCCCAGGAATCGCTCGCCGACTGACCAATCTGGAATACCAAAACACGATGCGCGATCTCCTTGGCGTTGACTTGCATCTGATTGACAACTTACCCAAAGATCCCACCAAACCCTATCGCTTCAATAACACGCCTGAATTCATGCGACTGGGGCCCGAGCAGATCAATCGCTACCTCGAATGTTCACGTCGCGCGATGGCGAGTGTCATTGTCGATCCAGAGAAACCACAAGTCGAAAAGACTCGACGCGAGTGGAAGCCCCACGGTCTGGACCGAGGCATGGGTTTGGATGAGGTTGGAGTCTGGGGAAATCGCCGTCATTCTCCGGCAACCGGAATGGGCATAAAGACTTTTCCCGCTACCGGCGAGTTTCGCATCCGAATGCAAGCGTCAGCCATTCTTCCCGAGGGCATCAACGAGCTCCCTCTGCGTTTGGTGATGGGTTACGGGCTCAACGTCAACAGTGCGACGCAACGCATTGCACCGGTTGGCACCGTCCGTTTGACGAATTCGCCCGATGATCCTCAGGTCTTCGAGTTCCGAGGGAGGATCGAGAATCATCCAGTGCAAGTCGGTCGCGTCATTAACGGCGAGAAACAACCTGACACACTGACGATCACGCCGCAGAATCTGTACGACGATGGGACGCTCAACGATGGCCGTCGCGATTTGGCCATGCCACGAGCAGTGATTGAGTGGATCGAGTTCGAAGCACCCGTGGTGGATGTCTGGCCACCCAAGCATCACTCGGACATCCTGTTCGAATCAACGCTACGCACCGAGAATCCTGCGGCCTATATTAGAACTGTTCTAAAGAAATTCATGTCGCGTGCATTCCGGCGGCGAGCCACGGCAGTTGAAGTCGAACGCTTTGCCAAGATTTACGAAATGCTCTACCCCGAGCTGGAAACACTGGAAGCGGCGATGCGTGAGACGCTAGCCATGGTTTTGATCTCACCCCAATTCCTGTACCACACAGAGTCTAACGACGGCCGGTGGGCGCAGTATGAACTGGCCTCGAAGCTATCCTACTTTCTTTGGGCAAGCACGCCCGATGCAGAGCTGCTAAAACTAGCCTCCGATGCACAATTGAGCAATCCATCAATCCTGGAGCAGCAAGTCTTGCGTTTGCTGGCCGACGAGCGTTCGGATTCATTCGTTGAGAATTTTGCGAATCAATGGTTGAGTCTAGACAAGTTAAAAACTGTTCCGGTCAACCAAGAGCTATACCCTCGCTTTCTATACTATGTTTCTGCCGGGGAACGTCGTGGTACCGAAGTTCCCTATCGACCGACGATTCGAGACTACATGCTGGCGGAAACAACTGGGTTTATCACCGAGTTGATTCGCCGAAACGCCAGCGTGCTGCAGCTTGTCGATTCCGACTTCGCGTACATCAATCAACCGCTGGCTGCGCACTATGGCGTGGAAGGAGTTCGAGGGGATGAGCTCAGGCCAGTCGCCGTTAAGCCCGAAAACCAACTTGGCGGCCTGCTGACCCAAGGTTCAATCCTGATCGGCAACGGAACAGGGACGGCTCCGCATCCTATCTATCGAGCCGTTTGGTTGCGCGAAGCCATTTTGGGCGACGAAGTCCCTCCACCGCCGGCAGACGTTCCAGCCTTGTCAGATTCGGCGGGCGAATCAGCTGAAACAGCCCTGAACATAGGTGAGCTCCTCCAGCAACATCGTCAGAAGGAAAGTTGCAATGACTGCCACTCGCGGCTAGACCCGTTGGGCTTGCCCTTTGAACACCACAATGCCATTGGAAAATATCAAGCATTTGTACCACGAGAAGGAACGCGAGTTCGAGCATTCAACAAAAAGGATCATTTGGACTTGGATGGCTACTCGAAGTATTTAGAGTCCATTGCGACGGTGGCTGTCGACGCAAGCTCGAAATTGCCTCAGGGGCCACAAGTCACTGGGATGCGCGAACTCAAAGACTACCTGATAGCGAACAAGCGAGAACAAATCGCCTCGAATATGATTCGTCGACTACTTGGCTACGCCCTGGGACGGGAATTGAATTGGCGTGATCGATTTCAGGTCGAATATTTGCGTTTACAATTGGAGGAGGATGACTATCGACTTCGCGATATGATTGTTGCTATTTGTCAGAGCGAAGCCTTTCTTTCCGTTCCTTCGGAATCAACGCGTCCAACGAAAGAGATTCCATGAAGCTGAAGTCCTGGCATTTGAGTCGTCGTGAGTTGCTGCGAGGCGGCGGTGTTGCCCTTTCCTTGCCATTGCTTGCAAGCATGGAGCCAGCTAGCGCTGCGAGCTCAGCCCCGGAAGCACCCAAGCGAATGCTGGTCAGCTATTTTGCTTACGGCGCGTATATGCCGGACGGAACGAGCGGAATTCCAAACAAGCTATCCGAAGC
>JBCCEO010000432.1:0-7021 GCA_039030255.1 Planctomycetota bacterium
ATTTCACCAGCTGATATGCAGCGTGCCACAGGCATTCCACGTCCTACTTGCTATCGCCTTCTTCAGACATTGGCCGAGCATCATCTACTTGATGAGGTTCCAGGTGGTTCGCGTTACCTGATTGGCCAGCGTCTCAAGCGGATTGCTCTCCTGGGTCAACCGGATGCTGATGTGTGCCAAGCTGCTGCCCCGACACTTCGGGAGACGGCCATCAATTTCGGGGAAGCGGTTTTTCTATCCAGATTCCGCGACAGAACCGTCGAAATCATCCATGTGGAAACACCGATCGATACTGCACGATCCTTCATTCATCCTGGCCTCGGGAACCGCCCCTTACATGCCTGCTCCTGCTCAAAGGCGATAGCAGCCTTTGCCGATCAGGCGTTTCAAAGCGATTTACTCACAAGGCCATTACGTGCTTACACAGAACAAACCATGACGCTACCAAGTGACGTCGAGCGGGAATTCGCTTCGATCCGAGAACGTGGCTATGCAGAGTGCGTCGAGGAAATTGAAGTGGGCGTCTCGAGCGTCGCTGCCCCTATCCGCATCGGCGAACTTGGCGTGCCTTTCAGCGTTGGTGCGACAGGTCCTATTCGACGATTTACCACCCGCCATCGCGAGCTGATCGGTGCCAGGCTCATCAAGGTCGCGGATCAAATTGCTGCCAATCTGCAGCTTGTACAAGCTGGCTCGCTGAGCTGATCTCACCCCACAGGATCCTGCACCTGAGTTGGACAAGGGGTCGTCGGTGTTGACAGCACCCATTCGATATTGAGCACCAAAACAGGCTCCCAGAATTAACCTTCATTGGTCCTGAGTTGCGGCAACAAAGATTGCAATGTCAGCGAACGATCAGGCACTGCCTGCACGACGCCAGTGATCAAACGAGTCTCACGATGCAATGCATTGCCGCGGAGCAGCCCGCAAACAACTGCCGGCACTAAGAGCTGTCTTCCAAGGCCTGTAAAACTTGGAGAGATCTTGGGCCATTGCTAGTCAACTTTGCGCGACGGCCCGTTTGCGAATCCTCGTAAGTTGAGAGCTCGATATTCAGAAAGTCCTCAGGTAAACAGCTAGGAAACAATTCCGCCCATTCCACGAAGACTAGGCAGTCCGATTCGAAGAGCTCGTCGATGCAAAGATCCCAGACCTCCGCCTCCGACCTTAATCGATAAAAGTCGAAATGGTAGCAAACTTTTGCACCAGCATAACGCTGCAGAAGCACATATGTCGGACTCGTCACGTCCTCGGCTGGTACCCCCAGTGCCTCGACTACAAAGCGAATGCACTGCGTCTTGCCGGCCCCGAGAGTTCCGTTGAAACAGACGGTCATTGGACCGAGTTCCTTGTTGGAAAGTAACTCGGCCAGCCGCCTTGCGAACTCACGCGTATCGTCGAGCGTGTTGAACTGGAATCCGCAATGCTCGCTCACTGCTTTGCGTCCTCAGCGGGTTTGCGATGCTTGCTACCGAACCAGAATTCGGATTCGATCTTGTTGATTTCACGACTTCCAGCAAACTCTTTTCGAAGCCGCTTGCCGTCGAGTCTGGCTGCGCTGCCCAAGAGCGTGGCGCGGATTTCAAACGGCGATTGAAAGCGTTCGGCCAAAACTCGGCTGACTCCCGCCTGAAATCGGGCTTGCGGGTAGATCGGCACACCCAGCTCTCGCAGAGACCATTCATCCAGCGGGACTCGTACCCATAATTGCGTTTCGGTTTCCTCAGGCATCAATGGCTGAAGGTTTTCAGGCAATCGATCGCTCGTGTTGTAGGCCACTTCGACCGTGACACGCGAGCTATGCGGTGCATAAAGCGCCCAACTCGGCCAGTGATCCCATAATCCGAAACGCTCCAGCAGGGGAAGAAACACTACGGGCGCCAGCAGCAATTTGGGTAGCAAAGATGGACTGACTCGTCGGGCTGGCTCGGAGCTGGTGGGCTTGGGATTTCGCTCTGCTTCTTCCTTCGAATCGGATCGTGGTTTTACCTTGGGCAGTACAAAAATCAAAATCGCGACACCAATAAAATGAACGTTCCAAAGCAGAACACCCAGGGAGTGGTCGAGTCCAAGCGGGCTGAGCAGGACGATGAGCCCGAGATGCATCAGGCATGCTAGTACACCGGCGATGCGTCGCGTCCTGCGCCATAGGACTCCGAATCCAACCAGAAATTCCACTGCTGGCATCGAGAGTACCAGTATGGTTTGCACGCTTCCCGAGACTTGGTCCGCTCCTCCAATGGGGTCTAACATGGCGTCGACGAATTTCATACCAACGGTATGCAAGAATTCAAAGTCGAGTTTGCCGAGCGCCGAATACAGATAGATGCTCGCGACAATCCAGCGAAACAATCGTTGCCGAAGTTCTGCTCCGGGAAAAAAGAAGATCGTTGCGAAGATCGTGAGTTGGTAATGCCAGGGTTGGAGGCGATGCTGATTCAAGAGGACCAAGAGTACAGCCGTCACCAGAACGAAACTTGGTCCGACCCAGCCAGGCTTTCTTGCAATCATCAGCCAGCCGAGCAAGAGCATTGCCAGCGCGATCCAATCGATCCAGATCGGCACGGCTGTTAGCGACTCGAAAAGCGGAATTTGCGGAAAGGAATCCGTTTCGGGCGCGCTGATCCAAAGGGGATACGTCACCGCGATCAGAGCAAAGGCAGATAATGCGGACCAGCGACGCAAGGCTCACCTAAACCTTACGGACAATGACGACCGAGTTGATGCCGAGCATTCCGAAGGAATTGTTCAGAATGTACTTCACTCGATCAACCTCACGTGCTTCGTTGTGCACGAGGCCCTTCAAGTCGCAATCGGGGTCGATGCTGTCCAAATTGATGGTGGCATGGCACACCTTGTCATCCAGACTCGGCAAGTTGCCGGCCAGCTCCAACGCCCCAGCCGCTCCCATCGTGTGACCGATAAAACTCTTCGTATTATTGAAGTACGTGCTCTCGCAGCCTTCGAAAACATTCCGCAGCGCTTGGCATTCCTGCGAGTCACCGCTGGCCGTTCCCGTTGCGTGTGTACTCACGATGTCGATTTCATCGGCGGCCAAGCCTGCTCGCTTGAGCGCCATCTCGACACATTGAGCCTGACGTTCCGGATTCGGTAGCACGAAGTCCGTCGCATCGGTGTTGATCGCGTAGGAAACGATTTCCGCGATGATCTCTGCGCCTCGTTTCTTGGCGTCGCTCAGACGCTCTAGGATGTAAAGGCATGCGCCTTCAGAAACGACGATACCATTGCGATCTTTATCAAAGGGACGACATGCCTTTTCAGGATCGTCGTGAGTAGCCAATGCACCTTGGCTCTTGAAACTCGCAAAAATCCCAAAAGTATGAATGCTCTCCGACACGCCGCCGGCAATGGCTAGATCGCATTCGCCTAGACGCAGCTGTTGAGCACCTTGAACGATCCCTGCGTTTCCTGCGGCACAAGCGGCGCCGATCGTATAGTGTGGACCCGTGATTCCCAGGTTGAGTGCGACTTCACCAGCAGGGTTGTTAGCCACGGTGCGCGGATTGTGGTGATGTGACCAAAACTGCGTGTCGTAGTCGAAGCCCTTGATTTGGTAGATTTCATTTTCGGTTTCGACGTTGCCGTGCTCGGTAACTCCGATAAAGATTCCGACTCGGGACTTGTCGACATTTTCCCAATCCAGCCCAGAACGTGCGATGGCTTCATTGGAGGCCCAAATTCCGACGGCGCCAGCACGGGTGCCGCGACGCGCGTCTTTGCGGGATTGGTACTGAGTAGCTGGAAAGTCGCAAACTCCCGCCAACGTGTCGCCCACATAGCGGATCTCGTAAGGCTTCACACCGCTCTTCCCTTGGAGCAAGCTTTCGCGGTAGCCTTCAAGGTTGTTTCCATTCGGGCTGGTTAATCCGACTGCAGTTAAGACAATGCGTTGCTCATCGGGCAAGCTGGCAGCTTTATCGCTCGCGATCATAGACAATGAAACTCGTAAAGAGAGCTGGCGTGGTGGACAATCATCCTAACCGGAAAATCCCTGCTAAAAGGAAGTGCCAAGGCAGTTGCCGCACCCCGATTTTGCCCTTAAAAAATTACCGATTTCGCTTCAAATCAGCAAGGGGCTAACTTCGGTTCGAAAGAGTTTTGAAGGTGGCAAAATGCCGCCCGGAGCGGCGAAGTGGAAGAGCTCGCATTGCTCCTTGCAGAACCCGCTAGTCGCAGGAATTAGTCGCAGGAATGAAACTATCTTCCGATCGTAACTCGAATTAGCCATGAAGCCCCGGCCACATAGACGTTTAAGAATTCGAGGCCTCCCATGGGTTGGCGCTTGAGGACGTCGGATTGAAACGCTCCGAAAACACTGCTTGAGATCCACTCAGACAAGAGAAAATGCTATGTTTTAATGCTGAATTTGTTGCCTTTTTTGTTTGCGAAGCGCTTGTGAGCGCTGGTAAGCTAAATGTTCTCTTCTAGTCTCTCCGGCATACTCACGGGTTCGAAAATACTGCGGATTCCGCGGGAAAAGCAGTTACGAATCTTCTCTGTTGAATTTTAAGTGGGAGTGGTTGCGCTATGGATGCGATTAATATTTGCTTTGATGCTTTTCGTGGACTTCGTACGTTCTGTCTTGCTTTGCTATTAGCGGGTTGCTGTTTGCTCTCTCCGTCCTTTGGCCAATTTGGCGGTGGTGGGATGGGTGGACCAGGAGCCGGAGGGATAAGAGGTGGGGGCCAGTTTGGAGGCGGGATGCCGTCGGGACCAGCTGCGCCAGTCGTCAGTTTTGAAACACCCCAACAAACGCCAGCTTGGCTTGCGGCGTCGGTTGATCGCAACGATAAGATTGCAAAACAGCGTTTGGCCCTGCGGAAAACGATTAGCTCAGAATTCAAGTCAATCGAGTTGAAGAATGTCATCAAGACAATCAGCGAATCTTGCGGAACCAAGTTCTTTATCGTCGTCAGCGAACTCGACTTGCTGGGCATCGATGTTGATACGCCCATCACCATCAATCTGCCTGAAGCAAGTGTTGAAACTACCTTGAATCTGATTTTGGAGCCTTTGGAACTTACGTACAAGTTCACTGAAGCCTGTGTTCTGATTACTAGCAAAGACGCTGCTGAGAGCGAACCGTCCTTGCGTTATTACGACATGGGATGGGTCGTGGATGACTCCAGCATGGTTGACAGCTTGCTGAATTGTATTCAGCAAACGATCGCACCAGATACCTGGCTCCAAAACGGCGGCGTAAATACGATTTTGCCCGTAAACAATGTGTTAGTCGTTTCGGCTCCAGATAGTGTGCATTTGAAAATCGAAGGATTGCTGGCCAACCTTGCGAAATTCAAGGCACAGCGTCCGCCTGAGAAAAATGCAAACACTAAGAAGAGCATTGTTCCGACTAGGAAACCAGTGTTGAAAAGCAAGCCGGCGGTGGCGCCCAACCGAAAATAGTTATGGTCTTCTTTCGCTCCGCGAAAAGCCACGCCATCGCGTCTTGCAGGAGGCAAGGGGACGCGGCTTCCGCGGGAGTGAAAGAAGACCAAGTATCAATGGTGTCAAAGCGTTTGCGTCGAAGTTGTACAAGATGAAGAGTCAAATGATGAAAAGCTCTACTAACCACTGCTTACAGTATTTCGCAGTCTTCTTGGCAGTTGGCCTCGTAATGCAGCCAGCCCATGTTAGCGCCGACGTTTTCAATTTCAAAGACGGTCGTGTCATTCGCGGCAATTTAATATCAACAAACGAAATACTCATCGACGGTGTCAAGACAACATTCTGGACGGTGGAAATTGCGCCTGGGGACTTCTTGCAAATCAGCGAACGCGATGTCCACCCAGTTGGTGCACGCAAGGTGGGTCACGACAAATTGGTTGACTACGAGTTTGAGTATGTCAAAAAGATGCGTGAGACAGAGTTCAAGACCGCACAAGATCACATAACCATGGCAAGTTGGTGCATCAGCAAGGGGTTGACCGACTTGGGGCATGCTCATTTTCTGCAAGCACTAGATATTGATCCCGACAACGGTTCGGCACGCGAGGGAGCAGATTACCAGCGTGACCCGAATGGCCGCTGGAAGAAGAAGGCGGAAGTTATCGGCCAACTGCGTGGCAAAGTCAAAGTGGGAAGGCGTTACTTGTTCCCAGAAGATGTAGCCATCCAACAAGAGCGCGACAAAGCGGAGGAAGAACTCAAGCCAATCCGCAAGAAAATGAATACACTGCATTCCGCCTTGTCGGCCCGTGGGAGCCAGCGGAATCAAGAACAAGCACTTGCAACTTTGCAGGCCATTCAAGATCCGCGCGAAGCCAATATTCTGGCCGAATACCTCGTCGACAAACGTCGCATGCCGCCGCCACCACTGCGAATCCGCTACATCAACATTCTCTCTAGATTTCCCAACGCCATTCCTGCTCTCACCAACGCGAGCTTGAATGACGAAGATCAGAACGTACGTGCTGCTGCCAGAGACGCGTTGCGCGGGCTCAATGCAGAGAGTTCGATTCCAACTTTTCTCGGGTATCTAACTAGCCCAAATAACTCGACTGTAAATCGCGCGGCCCGAGGCATCGGACTGTTCAATCCACCTCACGCGGTTCTTCCTTTGATTGAAGCCCTTGTTACAACGCATGAAGAAGAACGGGGCGGAGGGAATAATGTATTCAATCCACAAGGTGGTATGCAGTTTGGAGGCAGCAAGAAGAAAGTCAAAGTCGACAAGCAGAATTCTGCTGTGCTCGAAACCTTGACTGCCATCACCAACCAACGCTTTGACTCTCCATACAATAAAAAACTATGGTACGCCTGGTATGCAGCTACCTATGCCGCACCCGTCGCGGACCTCCGCCGCGACCCCTAGTTGCCATTTATTCGACAGCATTTCGACTCTCGAAATCTGCAAACTACGCATCGCGAGCGGCATTGGGGTGTCGAAGTTCTTCTCTTGCTTTCGTTCCGAATGCGCAGCTCCAAGATATCCCAGGCTTCAGCTAGCGAGCTGACTCACTGCTTGCGGTCCAGTTGAATCTCACCTCAGCCTAAAATG
>JBCCEO010000433.1:0-7002 GCA_039030255.1 Planctomycetota bacterium
CCAGCGTTACCGGAATAGTCGTATCATGGCCTTGGATCACCATGCCCAGACTGTCGCCGACTAGGAGGACGTCGACGCCCGCTTGGTCCAGCAGCGATGCCATAGTGAAATCATAAGCGGTAAGCATCGATATCTTCTGTGACTCAGCTTTCATTTTCTGCAACGAAGCGGTCGAAATGGACTTACCTGTAGTCGCCATGGTCATTTACTTTTCTGCTAGCTAGGGATCACTGATTGCATACGGCGAATCAACTGCCAACCTTTGTATCTAGTGGCTCTCAGGATTGGCCAATTGGTTTGCTCTCACGCGAGGCGTCACATGGCGGATTATAGCCTTGCTCGCAATGAAGCGGAGGAGAGTAAAGCAGATGTTAGCAGCCGGTCGCCTTCATCAAAGGCCTGGACGACGAGCAAAATTCTGAGATAGGAGCACAACGCCTAGATCGTCTATAATTCTGACTTCTATTCCAAACGCTTTTCCAGTCCGATCTCGGCCATGGCTTGAACGATCGAAGTTTAGAGGGTAAACCGCTATGAATTCGAACTATGTACCTCGTCGCAGGCTTACATCGAACCTCAGTAATTTGCAGCAACCAGTATTGTTTGTGTTGGTCGGTCTCTGCCTGTCCAGCACAGTTTCGGCGCAGCAAGACGCAGCCAAGCCGGATCCCAACGAACCGAAGGCCGCGGCTAATTCGGGCAATGCGGTGCGCGGGATCGTACAAGTAGAAGGGACTCTTGAGGGCATGCACCGAGATCGGCTCAAGATCAAGGACAAGGATGGAAAGGAAGTTTTCGCAGTTCTCACTCCGGCTTCGAAGATGGAGTACAAGGGAACGGCAGACGCAAAGTTTTTGCGACCTGGCTTCATGGTGCGTTTCAAAGCAGGCATCGACGTTCAAAAAGGTGTCGTCGTCTCGCCCATATCCGAAATTGAAGTCTTTCGGCCAAGTACTAGCCGTCGCATGCTTCCTGAAGAAAGGCAGCTGCAAACTTCTGGCGTTTACCCGGTTGAGGCTGACGAAAAGGACAAGCCTGTGAATCCGAGACAGGGGGCACAGCAAATTGCTGCAGGAACGAATAGACAATTCATGGTCGTCGGACAACTCCAAGTCATCCAGGCGCAAAAGATTCGCGTAGTAGCTGGGAACCGACCTCTGATCGTCGATCTAAAACCAGATACCAAAGTCAGTGTTGCCGCCGGTGATGCCGTCTACTGCCTGCCTGGCGACAAAGTGCTGCTGACGGGAATACGAAACCCGGGCCAAGCACTCGTGCAAGTGGAAACTCTCGAAATCGAAGCGGCAAAACCTCTAGGTAGTAATCCTGCAGCTGCAAACAAAGCTGCTCCAGGAGCCAATCCACCTGCCAACGGAAACCAACGGAACGGTTCTGGTACACGCCGCAAATTGCCCTAAGATCTAAAAACCGAAAGCCATTCAGAACAATTGGACGCACAAAACTGCATCGTTACCGATGCAAAATGACGCTAAATCGCACCCCTAAACTCTAAGACCTTCAATCCTTCTCCTACATCATGACGGATCCAGCTGCCGACAAATCCAATAAACCCTCGTCCAAAGACAAGATACTGGGCAGCCGGGGACTCATCTTACTCATGCTATTCGGCGTAACTGGTTTTCTAGGCATCCCAGTACTGCTCATGAGCCCGGCATTTTCCAAAGCCGAAAAAGCAATTTGGTCACTCGTGATCACGATTTACACTTGCGTACTCATTGGACTGACCGGCTGGGTCGTTTGGTGGAGCATTGGTCGTATTTTTGGTTTTTAATCGAGTCCACAACTCAAACCTGACGAGACGTATTGCTGCGTATCTTTAGCGCCCGAACCGTGCTCAAGAACCGTTACTACCTCCGTTGATCAGCGTGTAGAGCTCATTCAGTTTTTGCCGCGCCTCGTCGGCCTTTTCTTTGTTGCCTAAAGCGTCATAAGTCTTCGCGAGCTTCTTATAAGCCCAGGTACTCTGCTTCTTGCGGAGAATATTTTCTGGATCGTCCTCAACATAAGTCTCGCTGTATTTTCGACACTCGATGAAGTACTCCAAAGCCGCTTCATAATTCTCACGAAGAAACTCCATATCCCCTAGTCGTTCGAAATCGGCGGAAATGATGTTTGGATTCTCAGGATCATCTGGATCCAATTCGACCAGCCGAAGTGTTGCCTGCTGCATCTTATGATACGCCACTTCTGCAGAATCCAAATCTCGAATCTTGCAGTAGTAATCTCCCAGAGTGCTGTAGCAAATGCAGAGCCTATCAATAACATCAATACTATCGGGGTTTTCATCAGCCAGCTTTTGGCACTTCTCGGCTGCGATTTTACTGTACTCACCAGCTTGTTCTATCTCCGCTGATCGTAGCATGGCTTCGCCTAAGGCTTCCATCGCGGCTACTTCGAACAACTGAGCTTCAGCGCTTTTTGGTTCCGCTTTCACCCACCGTTCAGCAATCTCCAACTTTTGTCGATTACCCCAGATCGCCAATTCAAATTCTTGAAACTCCCGGGCATTGTTTGCGTACTCCTCAATTGACAAACCTGCCTCTTGTAGCAGTGATGTATCTTCTGGCGAAGCCTCAACCAACTCTAGATAGATATTGACGGCTCGCCGGTGGAACCGCTCGTTTAGCGAGCGAATATCCGAACCCAGGTCATCACCAACTTCAAGATAGAGCCTGGCCAAATCTGTAAGGACCTTAGCCGAATCGCGATTTAGCTGCGCTGCCTCAACATAGTTGCCAGACACTTCCTGAAGATCGTCAAGAACGTCTTGCAAAATCGCTCTTCGAATTGCCCGAGCTTCTGGAACTTTACGGAGCTCATGCTGAACTTTGTAGATGACCATCTGCAGAGTGTTTAGGGCCAGATCTGATTGAGTAGACGCGGCCCTAAAACCCTCTTCTGCCTTCATGGCTCGTTGATTTGCTAGTACGGCGAAGTAAGCGGAAACGACGCTACCAGCGATCAATATCGTGCAGCAAAGGGCCATCAATGAAGCAATTGCCGGCTGGCGCTTACACCAGCGCACGGCACGTACCCAACTGGCAACCGGCCGTGCCTGAATGGGCAGATCTTGCAGATAGCGTTTGAGCTCTTCGGCCAGTTCCTTTGCAGAGCCGTAGCGTTTTGCTACTTCTTTTTCTAAACACTTCAAACAAATTGTCTCTAAGTCGACAGGTATCTTTCGATTGATTGTCCGAGGTGCGACGGGCTGGTCATTGATTACCTGCGAAACGGTTTCCCAAGCACTGCTGGCCAGAAAAGGTGGCCTGCCAACGAGTAACACGTACAGAATGGCTCCCAAAGAGTAGACGTCCGAGCGAGGCTCCGCTTCCTCGTTATTACCACGAGCCTGTTCGGGCGGCATGTAGCTCGGCGTTCCTAAGACTTGGCCAGTTTTCGTAAACTCTGAGTCGTCGTCCACATCTTTGGCGAGTCCAAAGTCGGTAACCTTCGGAACACCTTCTTGCGTCAGCAGTATGTTGCTCGGCTTGAGATCGCGATGCACAATTTTCAAATCATGAGCATACTGCATTGCCTCCGTGATCAATTGGACGACTTCGGCCGCCCGACGCCACGACAAAGGCTCCCGACTCCTCAACTCATCGAGGCTCTCACCTTCGACAAATCCCATTGCAATGTATTGATAACCCTCAAATGAACCCGCTTCAAAAACTGGAACGATGTTAGGATGATCCAGTTTTGCTGCCGCCTCTGCTTCACCAATGAAGCGGCGGATTTCGCGATCGCGCGCGGCGCGACCAGAGATCATCATCTTAAGCGCGACGACTCGATTCGTAGCAAGTTGACGAGCCTTGAAAACGATGCCCATACCGCCGCGAGCTAATTCTTGCTCGATACGGTACCCAGCAAACCGAACACCATCCCAGCTATTCTGCTTGCCGGGCTGCTCGCTAGCAGTTTTGCTGGGCTGCGACAACTCGACAGTCCCAAGACCGATGGTCCCATCCATCGAAACATCAACGCTATCGCCGAATTCTTGCGAATCTTGCCCATCGGTCGCATGAGTTACATCATGCTCGCTTCTGAGCTCAGCATCCATCACCAATAGTTCAGCGAGAAGTTCCGAATTCCCGCTTAGACCGCGTATCGACAGAAACTCCGTGACCCTTGGGGGAGCCTCTGGATCCCAAGAAGCAGCAAAATCCGCCTTGATTTGGGCAATTTGCTCCAGCCGTTCATCTTGATCTGGTTGCTTCCGTGAATCGCCTTGCACCATCGCACCGCACCGCTGTTCCGACTCTCTCAGTCTAACCAACCAACTAGGGAATGATCATTCTAACAAGTCAGGGGCAAGAAATCCGAGGCAATGCTGCAACTTTGGAATTCGCCTCATGCAGATCTAGCCAGTTTCGGACTCAACCTCAACTGCTTAAACCATCAAAACAAGCGATCCCCCAGCCCTGATGCTTTCCAGTGAAATATAGACGAAGGCAATATTTGATTTATGCCGCCCGCTTGCCGAAATTGTGCGGCTGCAATCGCTCTTTGCGGCGTTCCCTGGCCAAGGTGATTCGAGCTTGGTGTTGGCCATATTTTGCTGAGACGATTCCGAGGCTCCACGATATCGCACCCTGAGGATTCACCAATGCCGCACTCAACGCTTCGCTGATCCCGGAAATCGTACCGTTACGAAGAATTCCGTAATCAACGGCGATCATCGCTAGTTGTCGACTTCCGATTTCGGTTGGCACGGCTTCAACAAGCACTTCGGTAGTATCATCAACGACACATTCGAGCCCAAGCGTGTCGAAAGCATAAGCCATTTCCAACTCCGCTTCGGCCATGTTCGTGCCACGAAAGCCTTCCAAATCCAAGAGTACCGACTTGCGATAAAAACCACAGGAGATCTGAGGGGCCGACACTGGTGCATCTGCACTCAAAGAAAATACATGACGCTTGCGCAGTCGAGCTGGAGTATCCAATGCATGCGTCGCTATACCGTAAGTTGAGCTGCTGCGGTACTTCAATCCAACAGCCGATGCTGCGATACTGTCTTGTGCAAAGAGCTCACAAGCTAGATCCGTCCAGCCGGGCAAAACAGCTATTCCATCGACGAGCGTGTGAACGATTGGAGCACAGGCTGCCATGATGCCTTCGTTCCACAGATCCACGGAACTTGCCCCTGCAGCGGCTTCTACAAACAGGACTTCGTCACCTAGATCATATGGATCCCGATAGGAACCATCATGCACGACGAGAATCTCTGCGTCGTGCGGACGATTCTCAAGTAGCGAGAGAAGGGTCTTCTCTATATTTGAATCGTTGCCGCGATAGGGAACGATGACTGAAAGGCTTGGCACGAATTCGTCTCCTGAGGCGAGTTTCCGCTCAGTTACAATTGCCAGGGTGAATTCATCGTGGTGAAGACCTTCCCTGGCCCACTAAGCGGAGAAATCCCTTCTCGTTCAATGCTTTTTCAGTTCAGTGTGTGGCAGGCGATGAATTGATTCGGGAGAGTATGATTCTCCTTTTTGAGTTCAATTCAATCGACTTTACTTCGCCGCCTTTTACTGCTCTTTGGGGAGAAATCGGCATCCCCAATGCTTCTTTTTGAGTGATTCTGGGCACTCTTCGCTCGTTCAGCCTAGGTAATCTGTACCGCTCACGTTGAGCTAGCAAGGGCCTACGCGCTTGCTTGATTTCTTGAGGAAAAACCGATGCAAGCTATACTAACGACCGGAATCACCCCCCTCTAAAGGAGTGCGGCGACCCCTTGTTTCGGTTCAAATTCGAATAGTATCACTATTTTTACGTGAACATCCATCTTGCTCCACGGTCTTCAACCATGCAGACTGGACTTTATCGAGATCGCAAGATCTCAATGACTTTCATGGATCGCGAGAACGCATCGCGATTGACAGAATTAGTCCTTGCTCCAAGCCCTCTAGGCTGAAAAAGGTGGTTTTGGACAAGGCAGGCCCTGTACCGAAAGGAGGTGATCGAGTGAGTTATTGCTTTACCAGCCATGGGGTTGATTCCCCTTAGGCAGCCGGCGGGCTGCCCGTGGCAGTCAACCTCCTCGTGTCGATCACCATCGCACGAGCAATAGACAGCGGACGTGAGTTTCACCTTGTGACTCACGTCCGTTTTTTTGTTTGCGATTCAATCCGAACTCTGAAACGGCAACCTAGAGTGCGGTTCCTTAGTTGAAAAGCAGTTTAGATTTCGAGCCTCTGGTCCAACCTGACGTTCAATCCCCTTTCATCAGAGAAGTAGATATCTACGAAGTCAGGCGACATGAAGTTGAAAAGATCGTCATAAGTCCCAACGAAAGATGTTGCCGCCATATCTACATATCCGTCACCATTGAAATCTCCAACCACAACATTTGTTCCGAATTGACTTCCAAATAATCGGGAGGATTCCGCTTGAATTAACCGTGGTCCCTTCATCAATTCCCTTGCAGAATTGCCGAACACGAAATCGACTGCGCCTCGATATCCATGAACGCCGGGAGAACCTACTACTAGGTCCTCGATACCATCGTTATTGAAATCTCCAACAGCCATCTCAATCACGAATCCCCACCCTGTATCACCAATGCTCTCCTCAGGTGTGAGTGTAGCACCACCACTCCACGCAGTGATTCCCCAATTCGATCCGTAAACAACGTCTATGTTACCTTGATTGCCACCGTATTTGTTCTCGTCAAATGGTGTCCCTATAGCCAGGTCGTCGAAGCCGTCACCGTCAAAGTCGCCGGCGACTAGAACGCTTCCGAACAATTCGCCTGACTCTGAATGTCCATTAGAAATATTAGATTGAATTAGACTCCAGCGGTTTTGGTAAGCCAAGGTGAGCCCATCATTCGAGCCGTACACGATATCTACGGCGCCAGCGTCCTTTCGCGTATTATTCAGTACGTCTTCTTTTGGAACCCCGATGGCCAAGTCGTCAAAACCGTCCCCGTTGAAGTCCCCTACCGCAAGGGAGTAACCAAACAGATCGCCATTTTGAGAA
>JBCCEO010000434.1:0-6986 GCA_039030255.1 Planctomycetota bacterium
CAACATGGTTGAGTAATGCATAACAAATCTGAATGAGGCGAAGAAAAACTCGCGGTGCGAGGTAGGACAGGTGACGTAAGCGCCCCACATAAGACGCAGAGAATCATTAGAAGTTTCAGCTTGGCGTTCGAGCCCGGGCGTTGAAACCTATCTTAGTCATTTTTTCTTGAGTTGGGTGAATTGCGCACGTAGGAAAGCAGTCTTGGATCGTTTCTGTTATCATCAGAAAACTTGCCCCGACAACCCTCTCCAACAATCTTTCCGTCTTTGAGGAACATCCATGCGATTCCAATTCACGTTTGGTTTCTTAGTGGCACTTGCGATTTCTAATTTAGCCCATGCTGAAGTTCGCGTGCCGAATATTTTTGGCGACCATATGGTTCTCCAGCAAAAGCAGGAGAATAAAATCTGGGGCAAAGATGCTCCGAATCAGGCCATTGCGATCACGTTCAACAATGTGACGACTAAAACCTCTGCCGATGCGAATGGTGACTGGACAGCCATGTTGCCAGCGAGTGACGCTGGAGGACCGTATACGATTAGTATCGCGGGCTCGAGCAAGATCGAAATCAACGATGTGCTGGTTGGCGAAGTGTGGATTTGCTCCGGGCAATCCAATATGGAATGGCGGGTAAACAACTCCAACGATGTCGACATGGAGAAAGTAGGAGCCAATTTTCCTGAGATCAGAATGATCAACTACCCCAACACGGGCAGTCAGACTCCAATTTGGACGCATGAAGGCTCCAATTGGATGGTTTGCGGCCCAGACACCGTCGGTGATTTTTCAGCCGTTGGTTATTTCTTTGGGCGCCAACTCTATCAGTCAATTGGCGTCCCAATCGGCTTGGTCAATGATGCTTGGGGCGGTTCGGCTGCCGACGCTTGGATCAACCGTGATCTGCTCGACGCGGACGAAGCCTACAAACCGACTCTGGATCGTTGGGTTGGAATGGAAAAACGCTTTGAGGAGCTAACTTCAAAATCAGAATTAAGCGAAGGTGAGAAAAAGCAACTTGGTGGCCTGCGTCGTCAGATGGGCGGAAACGCTCGGCCTTCGAACATTTACAACGGCGTGCTCAAGTCTCACCTAGGATATGGCATCAAAGGAGCCATTTGGTACCAGGGCGAATCCAATGCAGGACGCGCTTACCAGTATCGACATATTTTCCCGATGATGATTCAAAACTGGCGTGACGAATGGGGCCAAGGAGAGTTCCCGTTTTATTGGGTGCAACTCGCTGACTTCCGTGATGAAGTCGCGGAGCCCGAAGAAAGTGCTTGGGCGGAACTGCGTGAGGCCCAGACGATGTCCATGAAACTCCCCAATAGCGGACAAGCTGTCATTATCGACGTTGGCGAAGGCAAGGACATTCACCCGCGCAACAAAGTCGTTGTCGGCCAGCGTCTCGCACGCTGGGCATTGGCCAAACAATATGGATTTGACATTGCTTACCAAAGTCCGACATACACTGGAATGGAAAAGTCGGGAAGCAAGATCGTCCTATCCTTCAGTCATGTAGACGGAGGTTGGAGGCCATTTGATATTCGTGAGCCGATCGGATTCGCCATCGCCGGTGAGGATAAGAAGTTTGTTTGGGCCAAAGCAAAAGTAGGTAAAGGTAATACTATCGAAGTTTGGAGCGACGAAGTTCCCAATCCGGTTGCAGTTCGCTATGCCTGGGCAAACAATCCAGTCTGCAACATGTTCGACAATATGAACCTGCCGCTAACACCCTTCCGCACCGATGACTGGCCCGGTGTTACTGCAGCAAGCTTCTAGAAGTTTCGCGCAGCTGCGAAAGACAAAACGGTCCGCCAATCTGGCGGACTGTTTTCGTCCATAGATGTCGATGGCCGTCAACGCGCCCAGCGAATTAATGATCGCCACTTTTCAAATTCTTCAGCTGTTCCCGCGAGTCGCTTGCGAGGGCCTTCTCTCTTCCGATAGCTCGGATTGTTTCCTCGAGCTGAGTCTTTTGATCTTCCACATAGTCTTCGCAGTGATCAGTTTCCTTCTTGGGCGTTTGCCGACGTTGACGGAGCTTTGATTGAAACTCGGCTTCGGCGGCGAGTGCAGTCTTTCTTGCGTCGGCAACCCTTGGATCCGATGTAAAAATCCGCCTGCTCGCGTCCGAGTCGTCGTAGCCCTCCGCCGAGGCAAGAGCGTTGGGCGACATGGTATCAGCCTTGTCAACAAAGTAGGACATAAACAGACTTGTAAAACCAGCCAAGGCGACAACGCACACGACGGTTAGCATCAACTTGAAATCCTGTTCCTTTGACATAGGTTTATCCTTCTATGGTCGTTTCGCCGTTCATCGACTACTGAGTAATGATGGTCGGAAGGTTATTGGCAATTTGCCGGAAGACGTCGACGAGTTCCGCTCCAGTTTCGGCGTGGTAGTGTAAACCACCACCAACGTTTGCAACATTTTGCATCCGCACTTGATCGGCACCACTCGAAAATGTGATGGTGTGAATCGTAAAGTCGTATTGATTGATAAAGTTCTGCGCCACGGTGACTGGGTCCGTCCCCCTATTATGCATTCCGTCTGTCATAACGATGACGGTCTTGGCAGCTAATGGTCTGGCGTAGGCAGGGTCGTACAATGTCGGCACACCCTGTTGTATTCCGTAGCCGATGGCGGTACCGCCATTCGGACTGAGCGTATCCAATTCATCCAATATGTTTTGATAGTTCGTTTGAAGCGGCAAATCGGTAGTCGCAGATGACTGGTAGCTACTTAGCGAGACCATTTCGGTTTGGACCGTTCCATCCAGTACGTTGAGGAACTCTTCCACCGCAATGAGAAGGTTTTCCCAGGGAGTTCGAGGCATGATGTCGGTATCGAGGCCGAAATGGTGCTCCCACGCCCACTGTTGGAAGGAGTGGGAATTCACGCCGGAGCTGTAGTAGTAATACGGATAGCTGTAGTAAAGTACACCGGCGGCTACCGCAGCATCAAAAGTGTTGTAGTTCCAAGGCGAATAGCCACTGGGCCAACTCCAACTTGGACTCCAGCCCATCGAACCAGAACGATCGAGAACCAGAGCGATATCACGGTCGACTTGCATCGCAACACTCTGCGTGAACAGATCGACTTGATCGGGCAATCCAAAACTTGGGAATGGCAAGCTTACGGCCCCGCCGCTGGTTGTCATTCGGTTGCCATTAATACGCAGTGCATTGGCTGCCACCGCACCACTTCGAACTTGACTTGTAATGTAGGGAGTAAAATCGTAACGAGACGAACCGGCTTGCAAGCCAGCCATTCCGAATTGCACATGCCCTGCATTGTCTGCGGTATCAATGGTCAAGGGAGTTCCCGAAACGGTGTTCATCGCTGCCGTTATTCTTGCAGCCTCAATAGCGCCATCTACATCCTGCAATTCGCTCAGTGCGCGGCTACCCGCCCGAGTCGCCGCATCAGTGGCAACCATGAGTTCTGTTCTAGACAGCTGCACATAAGCCAAGTTGATGGTTAGGGCAGAAACCATGAAGAGAACCGGGAGGAGGAAACACATCAAAACGAGTATGTTTCCTTTTCTATTGGGGGCATTGCGGCGAGCAGTCATGAGCGTCTCACTTTTGAATCAGGAAGTAGATCAAGGGGCTTAAGTGATTTGTTGGGCAGGCAGTGCAACCCTATTGGCCATCGTAGAATCCGTCATAACGTTCTGTCCGCATCCTGGACTCTGCGACGAAATCCGTCTGGTTGGTAAATTTTGACACGATCAATGCGTTTTGAGATATCGGGACTGTAATCCGAACGGTGATCTCATCAGAGTCGTCGCTGAGACCATTGCCTTCGTTGATGATGACTTGTGCACCGTTGGTTCCCATCGCATCAAGGATGCGATTCGCTTCACTGATCGCTTCGCTTTCGGTCGCTCCTGGTACCATGCAGTAGCGGCAGGAAAAGTAAGCCGCGTCTTGAACCAGGTTGCGAATCATGTTGAGCCTGGCGAACTCCATGCAAGCGAATAGGCTGGTTACAAAAATCGGAACTGCAAACGCAAACTCAACCAAGGAAGCTCCGTCACGGTTCGAACGATCTCGTCTTCTTAGTCTTCGGGGCTTATGCATTTTTACGCTCAAGGATTTGCAAATTGCTTCCGTAGTGTGACGGAAGCCGAAAGGAACTGCCCCGAGAACAATTGCGCGCTCGTGACTGGCAGATTCGATGCGCAGGGTACTTGAACGGTAACAGTAACCAATTCAAGCGTATCGGCATCGTCAAAACTTGCACCCGCGAATGACACCGACGTTGCGTCGTAAGTGATTCCGCGCTCGTCAAGTATCTCTTCGATGCGACTGACTGCTAAAGCATCGGTCCCACCGCTGGCCGAACCAACTCTCGCGCCCTCATAGGCAGCAATCGTCAGCGTCTCTTTCAAGAACATGGCCGAGCACAAATCGATGGTCGCAAACGTAATGATGAAGAGTACTGGCAAGCAAAGCACGCACTCGATCGTTGCCACGCCTGAGCGATTTTCAGCACGAGAACGACGACGGTGACTTGGAGCTCGTCCAAGGCATCCAGCTTTCTTTCTGCGGTATTGAAGGTGCGTATCCACAGGACATTCCACATTGCGATGAGGGGGGCGTATAAAGCAACCCTACCTTGAGAAAGTACTGCTTGCCCAGAAAATTTGACGATTTCGCTTGCCTCATTACCGTTCTGTTGCTCTTTTGCATCAAGTAAGACTGGGGGCGTTGATTTCTGGCAACGCTCGCCAAAAAAGTGATCCTCGATGACGACAATTTCTATGCACTTGAGGTAAATGCTCCCGGGAAACAATTCCAAACGAACTCAGGCTTTGCGGATGTAAGATGAGCAGAAGTCGTTAAAATCGGTTTGACCACGATTTCCCAAAGACATGTTGAGGACCGTTTACACACGATGAGCGAGAAAAGTCTGCAAAAAGTTCTGATTGACGGTAACTGGGTCGAATCAGATGCTTGTGCTTCATTCCAAGCCTTTAACCCGTCGGACTATACATCAATCGAGGTTGATTTTCCGGTAAGCAGCTGGAATGATTGCGACCGAGTATTGGCGGCGGCCCAAGTCGCTGCTGAAGAACTTCGAAAGTTGCCGAGCAGCCAAATCGCAGAGTTTCTTGAAGCCTATGCGGACGGAATCGACGCGAGTTTGGACGCCTTGTCAGAAGTGGCGTTTCGTGAAACAGGCCTACCCGTCGAGCCGCGTCTGGCCAAAGTGGAAGGTCCTCGAACCTCAGGACAACTGCGTCAAGCCGCAGCAGCTGCACGCAACGGCACCTGGGCTCAACCGACGATCGATACCGCCGCCGGAATTCGTTCCTGCTACGAAGCCATCGGTCCGGTCTGCGTATTCGGCCCCAACAACTTCCCATTCGCGTTCGGAAGCGTTTCCGGAGGAGACTTCGCCGCCGCAATCGCCGCTGGCAACCCAGTGATTGGAAAAGCAAACACTTCCCATCCTGAAACCACACTCAAATTGGCCGAATTGGCAAAATCGGCAGTGGAGAAATCCGGCCTGCCCGCGGCGACGGTACAGCTAATTTACCGCATGTCCCATGAAGACGGCAAACGCTTTGTCCAAGATCCGAGATTGGGAGCAGTCGGTTACACCGGTAGCCGTGGTGCGGGGCTGGCGCTCAAGTCAGCCGCTGATGAGGTTGGCAAACCGATCTACTTGGAGCTTTCGAGTGTGAATCCAGTCGTGTTGTTGCCTGGAGCATTGGAAGAGCGTGGCGAAGAGATTCTCAACGAGTTTGTAACTAGCGTATTGATGGGGACAGGGCAGTTCTGCACAAACCCTGGTTTGATTCTCGCACTCAATGATGCCCACACGCGGAAATTCAGCGAAGCCGTTGTCGAGAAGTTTGCCACGGATCCTGGAACGTTACTTTCAATGTCCGTCAAGTCTTCGTTGACCGCTGCCCTTCAAACGCTAGTCGATGCGGGAGCAGAGCTACTTTGTGGCGGTTCCGCGGTGGAAGACAAATGCTCGGTCACCAATTCGTTGCTCCGCGTTGATGCAGCGAAATTCCTGAATGATCCCGAAGTATTTCAGACCGAAGCATTCGGCAACGCTTCGCTGATCGTGGTTGGCGACACGGCGGAGCAACTAGTTCAAGTCGCTGCGGCCCTCGAAGGAAACTTGACGGGCTGCGTCTACTCGGCTTCCGACGGAGCCGATGACGCGAATTACGACCTGATTGCTCCAGTCCTCGCAACTAGAGTCGGCCGCGTGCTGAACGATAAAATGCCTACGGGAGTCGCAGTTAGCCCAGCCATGAATCATGGCGGGCCGTTCCCTGCAACAGGCCACCCCGGCTCGACTGCCGTTGGAATCCCAGCAAGTATATCCAGGTTTTCCAAGCTAACTTGTTACGACGGAGTTCGCCCACACCGGCTCCCGCAAATCTTGCAAGACAAGAACCACCTTGGCGGATACCGCTTTATCGACCTTCAATGGACACAAGCGGACGTCTAGTTGTCTCGACGTAACAATCGGTTAGAGCTTGATTGAACTTATGATGGATTCGTTTCTTCGGCAAGAGTACCCGACTTTCGTTTCGCACTTGGAGTGTGGATTGGAGGGCGATCGCTATGAAGCAGATCGTGTGCACGGACTTTCCAAGGCAGGTCGCCCGCTATTGGTGCGCTACGACCTAGAAAGACTCGCACAATCTATTTCGAAACAGGAGCTCCATTCGCGTCCCAATGAGCTTTGGCGTTACCGAGAGTTTCTACCTGTCAGGCACTCAGAGAACATCGTAAGACTGGGAGAAATCCTCACGCCGTTACTGCCAGCTTCATCATTTGCCACTGGATCAGGATCAGTTTGGGTCAAGGATGAAGGCCGCTTACCGACTGGCTCCTTCAAAGCCCGTGGACTGTGCTTGGCTGTCTCCATGGCAAAGGAGCTGGGAATTGCACGGATTGCGAGGCCGACGACCGGAAACGCCGGTGCCGCCCTTGCAGCTTATGCCTC
>JBCCEO010000435.1:0-6969 GCA_039030255.1 Planctomycetota bacterium
ATCTACCTGTCTGAAGCTTTCGGCTGCTTCAGTTTCTTTAGTCAGCTTTCGCAAGGTATCGACTACATTATCGTAATAACCTACGCGATCGATCAAGCCCGCGCCTTTAGCTTCATCTGGATCGAGATATCCTTTAGTATCGGCTAGGGTTTGCAGGCGATCGACATCTAGTTTTCTGCTACCCGCTACGGTGTTAAGAAACTCTCCCCATAGATCTTTGAGTAAAGCTTCAGTCTGTTGGCGGTTGGCTGGACTGAGATCGGAACGAATATAAGGTTCTACAGCAGATTTATAGTTGCCGACTCGAATCACCTGATCTCCACGGCCGATCACAGACAGAATCAGTTAGCCATTGATGAGAATATCGTCGATGTGTTGACTTGGCAGTTTGGCGATTCCAGCAATCGTGTGACTCGCATCATGACGCTCGAGGAAATTGCTACGGAGGCTGGCATTTCCATTCCGCAATCCTCGGTTCCCTCCATTGCTCCCATTCCTCCCCAGCTGTCCATTAGTGGAGCATTGCATGTGGGGGTCGATGCCTACGATCCGAACGGAGATCCGCTGACTTTCTTCGTCGAGTCTAGCGACCCGAGCCTGTTGACCGCTGAAGTATTAAGTGGAAATCGGAGTCTTTCGTTGTCTTTGCCAAGCTACGGTGAGATGACATTCCAGCTGTTCGAGCAGGATGTGCCACGGCCGACCAGCCGGATACTCGAATTGGCTCAGGACGGATTCTACGATGGAATTTTCTTTCATCGGGTAATCCGCAATTTCGTGGCCCAGGGCGGTGACCCCACTGGCACCGGATCGGGAGGTTCGTCGCTCGGCGAATTAGACGATCAGTACCATGTGGATTTACAACACAATTCACGCGGATTATTGTCGTACGCGAAAGCGGGAGACGACACCAACGATTCGCAGTTCTTTATCACCGATGTTCCGACACCTTTCTTGGACTTCAACCATTCCGTGTTTGGTGCCTTGACCGAAGGGGAATCAAATCGTGATGCTCTGACGGACGTATTGACCAATCAATTTGACCAACCGATTTTTGATACGCAGATCGAAACAGCAACCGTCTTTACTGATGCAGAGAACGCCCTGGTACGTCTCATGCGGACAGGCGATGGCACTGGCGAAGTAGATATCACGGTGCGAGCCCAGGACACGTCTGGAAATGAAACCTCGCATACCTTTCGAGTTCAAGTGGATCCAGACACAACAAACGGTAGCCCCTTTTTAGATGACCTGCCGGTACAAGCTGGATGTACTTCTCACCCTCGCGAGTTCTTTTTGCCGGGCATTGATGGCGAGGGCGATACTTTGCGATATAGCGCCGAAGTGCTTGGCGGCCTCGACTTTGAAATCGATGTTAACGAAGAAACCGGGGCGATCACCGTGACTCCTCCCGACGGATTTGAAGGCGAGCTTGCCTTCAGAGCTTCTGTTTCGCAAGTTGAAGATACGACTTCTTCGGACACCACCGATAGTCAACGCTATAGCGTTCTATTTGGCCCGTCGACGCATCAGAACCAGACGAATCCTCTAGACATCAGTGGCGACAATGCGGTAAGTGCCATTGATGCACTGCTGCTGGTCGATCACTTGAATACCGTTGGCAGTGCGAATCGCGTTTTCGATCTGCCTGAAGAGGCTGCCTTTTTGGATCCAAATAGTGATTGTGCGATTTCAGCCATTGATGCCTTGACCGTCATCAACTTCCTCAACACGCCTAGCGGGGAAGGCGAATTGGCTTCCAAGTCTCGTGGCGAATCTGTCGGTGAACTTTTGAATGATCCTTTGGCTGTTTCAGCAGGTGGAATGGTATGGATGTCCACCGATGTCCTTGGACGAGCGGTCGATCTACTAAGCCAAGCGCGCCATTCACGAGAAGCGGGCGATCAGGTAAATGCTTCCGAAGTCGAAACGATGCGCGACTTTGATTCTAGCCTTCGTACCGTTAGCGACACGACGACGCGAGCCAAGTCGATTTTGCCCGTTCTGAGAGATTGGGAGTTCTCTGTCGACGAGTTTGTCGGGGATGGAGAAGATCTGGAGAATGCACTTTGGTGGACTGAGATCAACAAGCGTGCTGACTTAGCTGGCCTGCGCGGCTAAAAGTTTCTTGATTCCAGGGATGCGGTAGAGTTGGCTGCGACTACGCTTGCCTGCTAGCTTGGCGGCACCGGTGTGTCGCAAGCAGTAAGCAACTTTTTGAGCGAACCAACGCGGACGCTGCATGGCAGCAGCTAGCTCCGCCGTATCAAATGGTTGTGGAAGATGTTGCACTGGAAGAAGTGCCAGCAGGTCGCGCTTGGTGCGTAGCTCCACCGAATCGAGGACTTCGACTAGCTTTTGATCGAGGCATTTGTAATTCTTCCTTTTCCAGCCTCGCGCTTGCTTGTCAATTCGGACCTCTTCCGCCTCAATCAACACGATCTCTAGGGTGAGCCGCTTTCTTGGGAAGACCGTTGAGAAGTGCACCATATCATCAAAGAAGTCGATGATCTCTCCACGCTTGGGACTCATGCGGGTACGTTTCACTTCACCATCTTTTTCGGTCAAAGTCGTCAAACGTTTGCGGGCCAAAACAGGCTTGACGATTCGCACCTCCTGCTTTGTCGACTTGAGAAGCTGCCTTGTTTTGTCGCGGAGCGCGCCCAACGAGGCATGCTGAATCTCAATCAACTCATCGGATTCAGAGATGGCATCGATTCGATAGCCTTCGAAGCTAACCTCAGTCGCTTCGGCATTGGGTGCGTAGTGCAATTTGAGTTGTCGGTGTAGCGAAGTTTCCATGCGTTCGCAAACTTTGATACTAGTGCCCCAAAACGGAGCAAGGAAATTGGAAGCAGCATGCCTGCTTTGCCTCTACGGCTTACGCATATCATCGCCAGAATTCACTAGAGCAATCCAGACCTTTATCGCGAAATGCTTGCTTTGGCCGCGGGCGAAGGCGAAAAAGCAGTTGAAGCCAACGCATTGGAGCCCTAGAGCTTGGCGTTCAGCTCTTCTGCAGTCATCTGAATCAATGCCCCGCTAACGACCAAAACCTTGCCGCCGTTCTTCGTAGCTTCGGGAAGATAGGCCAGCACCGCATCTTGCCCATCGTTCGCTGCATCCCAGCGTATAGTGTAGCTAGCATTCTGGACGCTCTGCAGTTTTTCCAAGTCCTCTTCAAGCCCGGGTGCATCGGCGAGCTTTAAGACATCATCCCAACCGGCTGGTGCTTTTTTGTAGATCTGCATGTAGTTGAAATACGTAATCCCAAAGAACTTGACTGCTTCCTCTCGGCCTGCTGACCCGCCACAACCGACGAGATTAGCGAGCAGTAAAGCGATGACAGCAAAAGCTGGAGGCAGCTTTTGAAAATTTGTGGAAAACGAACGCATCGTGCCGTTCCTATTTCTGGTTCTCTTGTTTCGAAAAAAATCTAAATATGACGCGATGGTCCAGTAGGTGAATCCGAGATTCAAGTCTGAGTTCCGCCATCCCGCAAAAATGTGGTGCAGGCTAGGTAACACTCATCTTTCCTCGGTTGAAGTTACGCTTTCGTTCTATGCCGAAAAGGCCGAAGCTCTGAGTAACCCCACCAGCCGCTGGCAACAACTCCCGCGGAGGAACCAATTCGGGTAAACTGTCGGCGAACTGCGCATACAGTTAAATCCCATGGCTTTGCCCTAGCAGCTATTCCTCTAGCCGAATCAGCGAAATGAGTTCAGGATTACCAGCATATCAAAGTTCTAGCATCGATACACCGCCGGGTTATACGCTCGGTTCAAATAGCTTTACGTTGCACCCGATCCGTGGCATCGTATGGGCTTGTTTCTGGGGCACTATTTTGGGTGCTGGTGTTGTGATGGCGATTAACTACTTCCGTGTCGGAAGAAGTACGGCGGCGCTGGCAACGCTTGCCTGTTTCCTGGCTGCGACGTTCGCTTTGTTTGGTCTCTTTCTCGTGATACCTGAAGATCTACCGATCCCAAATGCGGTCTACATCGTCGTCCAGATTGCGGCTTGCTTCGGCGTAGCGAAAGCGTTGCAAGGAGAGATGATAGAAGAGCATGCGATGCGAGGGGGAAACGTTTGTTCTGGCTGGCCTGGCGCTGGAATTGGCTTTCTCTGCTTGCCAATCTTTGTGATCGGATTCGTTTGTGCGTACTTCGTTTTTGATTCCTCACTCGGAACGAGAATGGATTACGGAAATGATGAGGTGTACTATTCCGAAGGTGCCACGGAGGAAGATGCCGACGAGTTAGCCTTCGTGTTGAACCAACAAGGATTTTTCGGCGGTGCCGGTGTTTCTGCTCGAATTCGCGTCGAAGATGGAACCTATTATGTTTCTTTCGTCCTGATGGATGGCGCTTGGGATGACCCGGAATTAGTGCTTGGCTTTGAAGAGCTCGGCGCTGCAATTAAGGCGCGTTTCCAGACTCCTTTGGTGATTGAATTGTGCGATGCATTCTTCACGAGCCAAAAGGAGATTTACATAGAATGAGCGATAATGAAACGCCCGAATTCTTTGTTAACTGCGAATGCGGTCTCGCTATCGGGGTTCGAAAAAGCCAAGCGGGCGGAACTGCAAGCTGCAAATGTGGCCGCGTTGTTTCTGTGCCCTCGCTAGCCAATCTCCGACGCAATGCTGGATTGGTTGGTGTCAAATCTGCAGTTGAAAAGAACATCGAGGAACTGCTTGAGTCCGGCGAATTGCCCGTCGATCATTGCGTCGAATGCAAGGGCCAAGCTTTGGAGGAATTGAAGCTGCTGGCTGTATGCGAAAGTAGTCATCTCTCCTCCAGCAGTTCTGGATCCGGCGATGGGCTTCAATTTCTTTTTGCACTCTTGATTGGCCTTACTGCGGTGCTCCCGAAAAGAGAAGACGTTGTGCACGGACGCGACACGATCGTGGATGCTCCTATTCCGATTTGTCCGCGTTGCAAGCCAATTTGGGCTAGCCCGATTTGGCCGCCGTTATTTCTTTGGCTCCGGCGCCTGGGGCTTGCCGGCCTCGTGCTTTGGGTGGCTTGGGACTGGAGAGCCTACTACCTCTACCTACCTGCTCTCGTGCTGACGATGCTGATAGCAACCATTTGCGAATCTCTACATCAGAAGGTGCTGCGGCGTCTGGTTACGAAGACTCCGATTTACGCCGAGCTACTAGAACGATTTCCCGAAACGAAAATGGAGTGGCGTTAATGGTTGTCAATTCCTTCTATTTCTTCTTCCAGTCCCAGTTCTCGCCGGGATGGTAGCTAGAAGTTGCGTTTTCGAGTACGTCTTCAGGATAGAACCAAGCAGGCTTCAGTCGCTTTTCGGAAAACAAATTCGCTTGGTCAAAATAGTGCTTGGAGCGGGGATTGCCGCTTGTTCCATAAGGCACTGCGGTAGCGGCTCGGACTTTCGCTCCAAACTCGATTGCCGCCACGTAGCAGGATCCTACAACTGCGTATCGGGTGGGGCGAACGATTGGGACGGTCGGCGTTGAGTAGACGGTATACACGATACCAAGCGGACCGGGAGCGCCGGGGCATGGCAGGCTCTCGATGAACCCGTTGAAAGACACTCCTGCGTTCTGAACATCTGGTTTGTTGTAAGCGCGTTGCAGTCTATGTGCTGTGCCCCATCCAACCTTCCAGCTCCCGTGCAGAGACTCGATAGTCCGCGCGGCCTTGGCAAGCGCCAACAGTTGAGCCTGGTCGTTGTTCTTGTATTGGTTCTTGAGCGTCTCGCCGGGGTAAGTCCCCTGATGCAGTTCTTCGTACCAATAAACGCAAAGTGTTGTTGCGGTTGAATCGTTCGTCGCAACGCAGTTCCATTGCAACAAGTGTTCCAAATAGGGTTTTACTCTTGCCGCCTTCTCTGGTTGTTCTTTTTCTAGTTGCTCAAGCAAATCTTTGAATCGGTCCAGGTTTTTCTTAGGCCAGTAAAGCCTTGTGTCCATTGCCAAGCCCTGGAAATCTTCAAAGGTAAGTCCCTTTAAATCGCCAAGTATCTCGCGCGACAATTGGGCTCGACGCTTCTCGTGATCTGCGTCCTCAAACATATAATCGGGGTACTTGGAACGCTCCGGGTTCTCGTTCTCGGTCGTAAGAAACGGGCTAGTGTTGCAGTTCTGAACGTAGCCACACTTTGGATTTAGCACTTGCGGCAGCTCGTCGAAGGAGTGCAGTCCTTGCCATTCGGTGTCACGAATGGTGCCATCAACTGGACGCCTCCAGTCAAACTCGGGATTTCGCCTTGGGATGGAACCGTTATAAGCGTAGAGAATATTTCCCTCACAATCGGCGTAGGCCACATTGAACATGGGGATTGAGCAGAAGTTCATGGCTTGCCTCCACTGCTCTAGGTTTTGGGCTCGAGCCATCGCCAAGCCTTGAGAAAAGCGGTCGGTGTTAAAAACTCCCGCAACATTGGCCGAAATGAAAGTTGTCTCGCTGTCCTTGCGAACAACCGGACCGTGGTGCGTCTTGCGAAAAATAACTTCGCGCTGCTCCATCTCTTGGCCGCGCTTGATTCGAATCGTTTCTGTGAACTCCTCTGCCTTGCGGTATCCGTCTTCGTAGCGATATGCCAATGGATCCTTTGGGTTATCAAAGCTTTCGGACCAGGCATCGGCTGTATCTGGGTTGTTGACTGTGTAGGTCCAACCAAGTTTTTCGTTGTGTCCAATCGTAGGAATAGGAGTGCCCAAGAAGCAAGCGCCCGAAAAACGCAGCGATTCTTCGCTGTGGATATGTACTTCGTAGAATTGCCCCCAACCATACCAAGGCTGGTGCGGATTGATCAGCAGCATGCTACTGCCAGTGCTCGTTCGCGATGGAGAAATAGCCCATTCATTGGAACCGATTGCTTCCCGTGCTTCACGTTCAAATTCCGAGCGTTCATTGAAGGAGATTGGCTTCGCTTGATTGCTGAAGAGTTCTCGAGGTTTTCCGACGTGCGTCTTGCCGTAGGTAAAATCGAGCA
>JBCCEO010000436.1:0-6961 GCA_039030255.1 Planctomycetota bacterium
AAGTGGGCGTTTGGGATCTACTACACCCGGATGACGGACGCTGGCGATGCGTTCGAGCCCGAACGCAACCTCGCGCTCGAAGACGCCCGCGGCTACGAAGCCGGCCCGAGGCAACATAGAAAGAATCGAATGTCTGACGAGAACGCAGAATCCACACCTAAAGAAAAGTTTGCTTCTGCCGCAGCGGAAAAGCAAGACGCGGGTATTGCCCAGCCGCCAGAGAGCAGCCTGTGGAAAGGTGGTTATTCGCCGAAAGCAATGTACGGCTCCTGGCTGCTGACTGCACTCGCTTCGATTGGGATTGTCGTGGGCGGTTTCTTTTTCGTGCAAGGAGAAAACGAGAGCACGATCTGGTTGATTCTCGGCGCGGTTATTCTTGTGCTGTGGATATTGGTCATTGGATTGTTCTTGTATCGCAGGATCGGAATGAGTTACGAGCTGACGACGCAGCGATTTATTCATCAGTCCGGAATTCTTCTGCGAACGACGGATCGGATCGAAGTCATCGACATCGACGACGTTAGCTTCGCGCAAGGTTTGATTCAAAGAATGCTTGGTGTGGGAAGAATCACGATCACGGGTAGTGACCGCTCGCATCCCGAGCTAGTTCTGCACGGAATCGACCAAGTCGCCAAAATTGCAACTCTGATTGACGACGTTCGGCGGGATGAACGCAAAAAACGTAGCCTGCACATCGAAGCAATTTGATAAGTATCTGCTAGCACACTTCATATGCTAACGAAAAAGCACCCACTAGCAGTGGGTGCTTTAGAACTCGTTTTGGCTTGATGCCTCGACGGCAGCTTAGTTATTGTAAAAAGCTTGCCGTACGGACTGCCGTTGTTTAGCTGGATTAATCTTAGCAGATGTCCTTGTGATCGGTGCTGGTGTTGGCACGAATTCCGTTTGCCGAGTAGAAATTGGCTTTTCGGGTGCTTGTTTCGGTTCTGGAATCGATGCAGCAATCACACTTGGGCTCATCGATGGCGTGGCTTCATAGGAGCTGCTAATGACACTCTGAGGCCCTTCACAGTTGTCACAGCCATTGCAAATAAGTGAAGAACTGCAGTTGGCTTTGAAATGCTTGCCGTAGGAAACCAAAAGTCCACGCTTCTTCTTTTCGGGATTGCACTGGCTGCCGGAATCGCACCCGTCGCAAGAATCTGCGGTATCACAGCTAGGCGCCGTTGCAAAGCAACACTTGTCCGGACAAGGTTTTTCGTTGAGCCACTCGTCGAAGTAGATTTCTCCGCAGCCACCTTTGCAGCTGTTGTGCGAGACGAGTTTTGTTAGCCCTGCAAGGCGGCTTTGCGCGCAGTCGCGGCAGCCAGCGCAGCTTTCGCAGTCCGAAAGTACGCCTGTCGAAAATGATGTGTCGCACTGTGGCTCGCAGCAGGATTCACATCCAGAATCACAGTCTGTGCTGCATCCCGAGTCGCAACCTTGCTCGCAGTTCGTGTCGCAAGCTTGATTACAATCTGTGTCGCAGCCAATCTGGCAACTTAATTTGTAGCCGCCACAATCTTGGCTTGTTGCGAGCAAGCAACAGCCGGAGAGCAACATTGCTCCGAGTAGGAGCATGCAATTGGAAAACGCAAAAATGATCCTGCTATGAAAACGCATCGTGTAGTTTCCTGATGTCCAAACTGCAAAGGCGCATCGCTGTCCGACGCGATTCAAGGCCCAGAATTGAGCGTAGTACACTCAACTGGGAACCTGCAAAGCGTTAAACTTGGCGATGACGTTTTTGTGGGCTTACCAAAGAGTGATGGAATCAAGCTGGACCAGCCCCCCGCAAAGTCTTATCGACTGGCAAACTCTGCCTATCCAGTAAAATTTGACATTGGTCTCATCCAAGGCGAACGAAATGCTGGCTAAGGAGTCTTTGATCACGTGGCGATAGCTGCATATTGCAGTTTGGGTAGGCCTTGTGGTGGCAAAGGCTTGGGGAACGAGTTTGGAGCCGCAGAGGAAAGGAGCAGATTACCCATTGAACGAATTGATTGATTACACGGACCAAAGCTTTGCAATCAGCGTCGTGCGCAGCCTGCGTGAGGCTGGATACGAGACGCTTTTTGCAGGTGGTTGCGTGCGTGATCTTCTGATGGGCAACACTCCCGCTGATTACGACGTCGCGACTTCGGCGACTCCGGACCAAGTTCGACAGTTGTTCGGTCGCAAGCGGACGGTTGCGGTTGGTGCCGCATTTGGCGTCATGATTGTGCTTGCGCCAAGGAAAGCAGGTCAAGTCGAGGTGGCCACGTTTCGCACCGATGCAAGCTACAGTGACGGTCGTCGACCGGATTCGGTCACCTTTAGTACTCCTGAAGAAGACGCCCAGCGACGAGATTTTACGATCAATGGAATGTTCTATGATCCGATCGAGGATTGCGTCATCGACTTTGTGCAAGGGCAAGAAGATCTGCGGAAAGGCGTGATCCGCGCAATTGGAGATCCTGCTGATCGCATTGCCGAGGACAAGCTTAGGATGCTGCGCGCTGTGCGTTTTGCTGCTCGCTTTCGGTTTGCAATTGATCCTACTACTCGCGAAGCCATTGCCAAAAGTGCTCCACAAGTAGGAATTGTAAGTGGCGAGCGAATCGCGGTTGAAGTACAGAAAACCTTGCAGACCAATCAGTCCGCTTGGGCGATCGATGAATGGAGCCAGCTTGGGCTCCTTAGTACTTTATTCCCTGAAGCCGGGGCAAGTTGGCAAGCAGGTAACAATTCGGTGCGTAGTTTAGTGAGTGAATTGCTAGCCGAGGATTGGCATTCTAAGGTTGCAGCTCTAATGTACGCGAGTAATTGTGTGCAGGCGGAGGATTGGAATCGTCTAAAACAACGATTCAAGATGTCGAATTCGGATATCGGACAGATCGAATTCTCCGCGAGTCATCAGCAGCAATTGGACAATGCTGAAGAGCTTTCGTGGTCCGTCCTGCAACCGATGATTGTGCACGAATTCTGGCCCGCCGCGTTGGCGCTTTTTCGGGCTCGCTGCGAGGTGAAATTCTGCCAGCGGAAAGTCCAGTTGTTGGAGGAACGCATTGCAGCCAAGCCAGAGTTAGATCCCCGGCCCTTGTTGCTTGGCCAAGATTTGATCGCAGTAGGTTTGAAGCCTGGTCCTCGTTTCAAGGCTTTGCTTCAAGAGATTCGAGACTTACAGCTTGACGGTAAACTGGCCGACAAACGGCAGGCGTTGGATTGGCTCGGGCGGCAAAACGTATAGACGCAGGTCGGCAGTTGCAAGAAATGGCTTGCGACGGATCACCATTTGGGGCTCAGCCAAGAGATCCATTGCATGGCTGTAACGAACCTGGAGCAGGGATGGTAGAAAAGACCGAAGTTTGTGCAGAAACGCAGCGATAGGTTGGAGGGTAAGGCTCAGGAAAGGAATTCGGGATGGCTAGCCTGGGGTTTTCTTCCAGGGTCTTGCGCGTTTTCGCCGCCTTGGCTGAGATAAAAGAGAAATCTTGCATCGGAAGATTTGATCTGCTCTAATCAGGTTCTTGTCTTGAAGGAACTCTGTTTCTAGATTCCGCAACGTTCTAATTTTCCTGGGGAGGAAGATATGTCTAGGCGTGCACGATTCGGTTTTACGATTGTAGAGTTGCTGGTTGTGATTGCCATTATTGGCATCATGGTGGGCTTGCTTTTGCCTGCCGTTCAGGCGGCTCGAGAAACAGCTCGGAAGACGCAATGTATCAATAATATGCGTCAAATTGGCTACGCGATGCAGGCGGAAGTTGACATCCGTAAGGAATATCCGCAGACGAAGAAAATAGCTTGCGAGAATCAATCCGTTGACGAGCCGCGGCACTCTTGGTCGATCTTGACCCAACTGTTGAATCAGCTCGACCCGACCTTGCACAATCAAGTGGATTGGAAAGCTGGCTTCGCCGAGCCGATGGAGAATGGTCGTTGGATTTCGACCTATCGTCCCTCCTATTTCGTCTGCCCTAGTGTTGTTGACGAAGGTGAAAAAGAGTCTCCGGCTGGAAACCTCCATCTTTCGACTCATTATGCATTTTGCATTGGCCGGTATGGTGAAAAATCTGGCCCAGCACTTTCGCCAGTGCGTCCAATGAGAACCTCGCCGAACACGAGAGCACCGCGTCAGACAGACATTCGCGATGGCCTGAGCAATACGATCTTGATGTCGGAAGTGCGTCCGAATTTGACCTATTACGAAAGTTGGCAATGCATTTTGAATTCCCGACCATTATTGGAACACCCGAGTGAAATTCCTGATTTTCGCAATTACCGATTGAGCGAAAAGAGGTCCCACATGGAGTGGGTCAATGGTGACATACTACAAACTGGATTCTCAACGACTTTTTCTCCCAATTCCGAAGTCATGATGCCCGATGGAACCGATGGGAATTGGATTAATGTTCATCTTCGTTGGTTGCGAAGGTATCCACCGATCGATTGCGAAATCGAGGAGCCACCTTGTTGCACCGGTTTGGTGCCAGTCTGCATGCGACCGTCTTTTGCGATTACCGCGCGAAGCAGTCATGTCGGTTTCGTCAACGTCTTGATGGCGGATGGTTCGGTTCGTTCGGCGACCGACGGCATTGATCTCGCTTGTTGGCGAGCCCTCGGTACTCGTGCAGGCAGCGAAGCTGGATGTACGGATGTGTTGAAATAGCATTATTCTGCATCGGAAGGACTTGCAATTCTTGTTTGTCTTAAGGGTTAGACCCGAGTCGTTCGGCTTTGGGTAAATAGTTTCGAGGGGGCGATTGTCGTGCAAAGGTGCTTACATCGTGGATTCACGCTCGTAGAGTTGCTGGTAGTCATTGCGATTATCGGGGTCTTAGTCGGTTTGCTTCTGCCGGCGGTTCAAGCGGTCCGCGAATCGGCACGTAAGACGCAATGCACGAATAACATGCGGCAGATCGGTTTTGCGATTCAAGGGGAGGTGGATACCTTCAAGGAATTCCCGCAGCCGCGAGGCATTCCATGCAAAAAGCAGTCTGTGGGCGAGCAGTCCCATAGTTGGTCCATCTTTACACAAGTCCTCAAGCAACTTGATCAGCCCATTTACGACCTGGCCGATTGGGATGAAGGCTTTACAAAACCACTGGAAAACGGACGGTGGTTTTCATCCTATCGTCCATCCTACTTTGTGTGTCCGAGTGTGAACGATGAAGGAGAAAGGGACTCGCCGGCCGGCAACACGCATTGGTCCTCTCACTATGCATTCTGTGAGAGTCGCTTTGGTGATTTTCCTGCAGCTTTGGCAATTATTGCGAAGCGAGGCCCCAAGCGAATGGCTCCTATTCCGGACGACATTCGTGATGGGCTAACTCATACCATGCTCATGTCCGAAGTACGTCCGAATCTAACGTTTTATGAAAGTTGGGAGTGTATTCCGAATGGGCGGCCGCTGCTGGAAAATTCCAGCGAGATTGCGGAGTTTCAAGTCCATCGGGTGAACGAAAAGAGATCGCACATGGAGTGGATTAATGGTGACAAGTTGCAGTCAGGGTTCTCAACGACCTTTCCGCCCAATTCCAAGATTCCAATGCCAGACGGTTCAGACGGCAACTGGATCAACGTGCATCCGCGTTACAAAGTTATCAACAATGTCGTTGGTTGTAAATTTGAATGGCTGCCTCATTGTATTCTTCCGAAAGGCCTTCGGCCTAATTTTGCCATCAATGCGAGAAGTAGCCACTCGGGGCTCGTCAATGTGCTCATGGCGGACAGCTCAGTCCATGCAGTCTCAGACGACATTGACCTCAAATGTTGGCGGGCACTGGGGACACGAGAAGGACGTGAGCCAGGCTGTAGAGATGTATTCGAGTGATGGACGCATAGCGCCATTTGTTTTCTGGGTCTCAACATCGAAATGAAACCATTGGAGTGCGAAATGACTGTTGCGAAGCGGCGTGCATTTACTTTGGTAGAACTCTTGGTTGTCATCGCAATCATCGGAATACTGGTTGGGCTGTTGTTGCCGGCCGTGCAAGCGGCGCGAGAAGCGGCTAGGCGGACAGAATGCCAAAACAACTTGCGACAAATTGGACTGGCAATTGAGAATGAGATTGGTATCCGAGCCGCACTCCCGACCACGAAGGAAATCGACTGTTGTAAGTCGGCTCTGGGAGAGCCCAAGCATTCCTGGTCCATTCAAGTCCAGTTGCTGAAGGATCTAGATAAGAACGCCTACGATCAAATTGTCTGGGAGGATGGCTTCGCAAAGCAGCCCTCAAGCGGTTTTTGGATTGGTACTTATCAGCCTTCCGTGTTTCGCTGCCCAAGCAGTTTTATTGGCGAGGACACGATGACGTACGCGACTGAGGCGGAATACAAGGGAACGAGTTACGCTATTTGTGCTGGGGCTTGGCTAGGCAAAGGCGACGATGCGGCGGCGTTTGCAAAGACGAAGGGAAAACCCCCCAGGATTGAGAGTTTCCGCGATGGGCTGTCGACAACAATTACGGTATCAGAAGTCATCCCACAGGTTGATTACTTTCAAAGCGTATATTGTTTCGACTGTGATAATCCTCCGCCCGCGCCGGGATCCGCAAGCGAGTTAACTGACTGGCGTAACGTTGTCGTTCGAGAACGCGCTAGTCATTCCCAGTGGATCAATGGACATACGATCCAGTCTTCATTCACCACAACACTGCCGCCCAATTCAATGATTCAGAATGGCGAGTCGAAAGGATTGCTAAATTGGGCAAACTTTCCAGTGCATATGAACGACTTGGACAGGTGCACTGGTGCGCCGCTGGATTGCGAGTTCGTAGGGACGGCAAATCCATACTCGTGCTTCGCGAGAATGGATCTTTATGTTATCCCGGCGCGTAGCATGCATGGTACGGTTGTCTCTACGTTAATGGCGGACGGTTCAGTGCACGCGATTGCAGAAGGAATTGATCCTTTCTGTTGGCGAGCACTAGGGTCACGATCGGGCCATGATACGGTGGATTGCGAATTCTAATTGTGC
>JBCCEO010000437.1:0-6957 GCA_039030255.1 Planctomycetota bacterium
CCGTCGGCGTGAATTTGTTCACGCTATGGACGCCTTTCGTCAACAAGCGGATGCGGGAAAAGTCACAACCGCCGATCCAGACCTTGAGCGTGCTTTTCGTTTGATTGCCTCAGAAGATGCCAAAGCCGCATTCGATTTGGAAAGTGAGCCCGATGAAGTGCGAAATCGCTATGGACGCAAGACGATTGGACAGAGTTGCCTGTTGGCTCGTCGACTGATCGAACGTGGCGTGTCGTTCGTGACGGTGAACAACAAAGGCTGGGACACGCACGCAGACTTGGTTACACGTTTGAAAGATGGCTATGTGGGCGCCAAGACTCCAGGCGGCTTGATTCCGAGCCTGGACCAAGCTTTTTCGGGATTGATTGAAGACTTGCGGGAACGTGGGCTACTTGACGAAACGCTCGTTCTTGTCATGGGCGAATTCGGTCGCACGCCGAAATTAAACGTTCAAGGAGGTCGCGATCATTGGCCGAGAGTGTTCAGCATTGCGATGGCAGGTGGCGGTGTGCAAGGCGGCCAAGTATACGGCAGCAGCGATAGTGTCGGCGAAAGCCCTGAAGATAATCCTGTAACTCCATCCGACTTGGTAGCCACAGTCTTTGAACTCCTCGGATTGTCGCCTTCGCATGAACTGAAAACGAAGGATGGACGCCCCGTGCTTTTGACCCCTCCCGAGGCTAGGGTAATTCGTGAATTGATCGCTTGATTATTCGCATTTGAGGGTGAGAGTTCCGCAATTTGTGCGTGGCATCGCTGCCTGCACCCATCTCGCGAAACTGGCGTGGAATGGCAGTTGCACGCTGCAGGATTGACGAGCAAATTCGTTTATAATACTAGCGTATAAATTCCCACCCTCTCATTCTATTCTCCCCTTAGCCCCATGCGCGTTTCTATGCACCGGATTGAGTCCCGGCAATCTGCCTGGATCTCAGTTCTCCTATTTCTTGTTTCGCTCCTTCCTGCATCATCGTTTGCAACGGACTTCGAACTTAGGGACGGAGATCGCGTCGTTTTTCTAGGCGATGCGCTGTTGGAACAGGAACAGTACTTTGGCTGGATCGAAGTTTCCCTAACAACCGCATTCCCAGAGCGGAACGTGACATTTCGAAATCTTGGCTGGAACGCAGACACGCCAGCAGGTGATTCCAGGTTTGGTCTGAGCTTGCTGCAAGCCGGTCGAGAGCCAGCCGATGAAGGTTGGAAGCAACTCTGCAAACAAATCGAACTGACGAAACCGACCGTCCTTGTCCTAGGCTACGGTATGGCCAGCTCTCTCGAAGGTGGGCAGGATGGTGTTGCCGAATTCAAAGAGCAACTGCTGCAGTTGATCCAATTCACAAAGACCGCCTCGCCTGACGTGCGTTTTCTTTTTCTCTCACCCATCTCGCATCAAGGCGCGACTGCACAGCGAGTAGAGACCTTGGCAGAGTATTCCAAGGCGATCGAATCGATTGCAGCGGAGAATGTGTCTAGCTTTGTCGATCTAACTTCGATTGCAGCGGAAGCAGAGATGCGAAAGGATCCGATCCATCTGAACAATGCCGGGTACAAAGATGCTGCAAAACACATTGTCGAGACATTGAAACTGAAGGACTCAGGCTGGGAAAGTAGTCGGCACACGGAAGTACTGCGCCAAGTCATCCTTCGCAAGAATGAGTGGTGGTTTCACCGCTCTCGTCCCGCCAACATGGCTTATGTCTTCGGATTTCGAAAACGTGAGCAAGGACAAAACGCGGTGGAGATCCCGCAGTTTGATAAATTGGTCGAAAACGAAGAACAATTGATTGCTCGAATCCGATCGCTCAAAGCCGTACCGCTGCCCGCGAGCAGGCCGCAACTGGAATCAAAGTACGCGGAGTTCAAGGAACAGCCGACGCCGGAGTTCTCGATCGACGATCAATGGGAGATCACGCTCTGGGCCGAGAATCCGCTCCTGAACAAACCAATCCACATGAACTTTGATCCTCAAGGGCGACTTTGGATTGCGAGCAGTGAAGCGTATCCGATGATCGAAGTGGGCCAATCGGCTCCGGACCGCGTGATCGTTCTTGAGGATTCCAACAACGATGGCAAAGCGGATGAATCGACCGTGTTTGCCGATGGTTTATTGATTCCGACTGGCATCGCTCCTGGAGATGGTGGAGTTTACGTGGCCCAGAGCACGGATTTGCTCTTCTTGGAAGACAGCGACGGTGACCTCAAGGCGGACAAAAAGACACGCGTTCTCAGCGGCTTTGGAACGGAGGATACGCACCACAACTTGCACACGCTGCGTTGGGGCCCGGATGGGCGGTTGTATATGAATCAGTCGGTTTACACACGCACCGACACCGAGACGCCTCACGGGGTTGTGCGCTTAAAGGCCGGAGGCGGTTTCCGAGTCGATACCGAGACGCTCCAGTCGGAAATCTATTTTCGCGGACTCTGGAATTCCTGGGGACACCAATTCGATCGCTTCGGGCAGTCCTTTCTAACCGACGGAGCTGGATTTGCAGGCGTCGCGTACTCGTTTCCAGGTGCAAGTTTCAGCCCGTCGCCTGGGGCTCGTCATATTCTCGACCTCATTAGTCCCGGACGTTGGCCCAAGTTTGCGTCAATGGAAATTGTCGAAGGTGATTCGTTCCCAGCCGATTGGCAAGGCTCGATTATCACTTGTGATTTTCGTGCCAATCGTGTGACTCGTTTTAGTCTGACAGAACAAGATGCCGGATACGTCACGAAGCAGGAAGCTGATTTGGTACGCACCAGCGCGGCGACATTTCGGCCCATCGATGTGAAGCAAGGGCCTGATGGGGCGTTATACATTGCGGATTGGTCTAATCCGATCATCAACCACGGCGAAGTTGATTTCCGCGATCCAAGACGTGATCGTTGGCACGGGCGCATCTGGCGATTGCAGTGGAAGGGTGCCAAGGCGAAGAGTAAGGAAGATCTGACGACCAAGAGCAACAAGCAGCTCTTGGAGTTGTTAACCTCGACGGATCGCTACGATCGCGATCAAGCTCGACGTGTTCTGCTGGAGCGCGGATCTGAAACGTATGAAGGAGTCGATCGGTGGCTGGCAGCTTTGAGCGAACCCTACGCGAAGTTGCAGGCACTTTGGTTGCTGCAAGGGCAGAACAGAGTTTCCGTGGAGTTGTTGCGTGAAGTGCTGGCGGACAGTGATCCAAAGTTGCGTGCCGCAGCCCTGCGTTGCCTCGGAGCAGTTGCCGACGAGTGGCTCGCCCAAGGTCCACAAGTTGATCATGAGACGGCAATAAGACTCCTTAAGCAAAGCGTGAATGACTCGCATCCTGGCGCTCGACTGGAAGCCATCCGCGCTGCGGCTCGACTGGGATCTCGCGAATCGGTCGACCTGGTATTTGACGCTCTGAAGCACCCTCTTGATAAGTTCCTGATTCACGCCTTGCAGTTATCCGTGGAGGAATTGGGCGCGGAGATCGAAGAAATGTTGTCCGAGGGAGCTTGGCAGTCTGAGTCAGACGGGGAAAGTTTGGAATTTCTCATGGCCACGCTACCTCCGGAACGTTCAGCATCCTTTCTAAAAAAGCGTTTGGCAACAACCTCGCTGAATAGAGACGGCGCTGGGCCATGGATCGAGCTTGTTGGCAAAGCGGGCGGCAAGGAAGAGCTCGCCGCTATCTTGTCCCAAGCTGCCAACGGAGAGTTTTCTGAGCAAGCAACCAAGCGCGTGATTGCGGCGTTGATTTCTGCCCAAAAGATTCGCCGTATTCAGCCTGAGAACGGCAGGCCGGATGTCGCCAAGCTTTTGAATTCTGATTCTGCTACTTTGCTCGTTCCGGCGATGGAGTTGGCCGGGCTTTGGAAAATGCGAGGCCAAGTCAAGCGTTTGGAAGTTTTGGTCGCTGATGGTCGAGCAGATGCAGTGCGAGTAACAGCCCTGCGAACGCTGGGGGAACTTGGCGGCAGCGAAGCGTGGGCAGTGCTCAAACGAGCCACGAGCAAGCCAAACCCCACCGGTATTCGACGGGAAGCCATCGTGGCGATGGCGAAAGTGGATCGTGCTACCGCGATGAATGCATTTTTTGATCTGCAGTCGGAGACCATCCCTGAAGCAGAATCCTTGGGGCTTTGGCGTGGAATGCTTAATGTCCGGGGCTTAGGAAAACAAATAGCCTCGAAAATTGAATCGCAGCAACTCACCGAATTAGCACTCGACATGGGAGTGCGCGCATCGAACGATGGTGGTCGGAATGAACCGGAACTCAAGAAGGCCTTGGCCGCGCGGGTCAAAACGAAAGCGATGACGTTCACCGCGGAATTCATGCGAGAAGTCGCCCAAGCTGTACCGAATGGCGACCCGCGAAATGGAGAACTTGTTTACAGGCGTCAGGACCTGCAGTGCAGCAACTGCCACGCGATCGGCGGAATCGGTGGTAAAGTTGGGCCGGACATGACAAGCTTAGGAGCTAGCGCGCCGATCGACTATCTGGTGGAATCGATCTTTGATCCCAATGCGAAGATCAAAGAAAACTATCACGCAGTAACCGTTGTCACCGAGGACAATCAGATCTTCAATGGCATCGAGGTTGAGGAAAACGATGAAAAGTTGGTCGTCCGTGATGCGAATGATAAGTTAATGGAAATACCGCAAGCCGATATCCTTGGCAAGAAAGCTGCGAAATCTCTGATGCCTCTTGGTGTCGTCGATAAACTGACTCGCAAGGAGCAGGTGGACCTCATCACATTCTTGTCCCAGCTTGGTAAGCCTGGTGAATTTGATGCGAGTCAAGGTGGAGTGGCGCGGATGTTTGAAGTTTTTGCTGGAACTCATCGTCGCGAGCAGCAAGGAGCGGAGAAGATCATCAGTGGTGAAATCACTGAAGGCTGGGCACGTTTGCCGACTCGCGTCAACGGCGATATGCCGAAAGAGTTTCTTGAGAAAGCGACGGAGCAACCCTTCAACATCTCATTAGTCAATGTTTACGCGCGTACAAAAATAGAAGTAACCTCCGCTGGTGAGGCAAAGCTTAGTGTGCCGAACGCCGCAAAAATGTGGCTGGATGGCAAGCCGGTCGCTGGCGAGATGCAAGGCGATAATACGGTCTTCATAGTCAACGCCAGTGTCGGTCAGCACCTTGTTCTGATTCGTATGGATGCCCGTGATTTGCCGGAGGTTTTTCGGCTTACTTCGCAAGATCTGGCGTTTGTTGGTTTGTAGGACATGCCGTGAGCAATGTGACTGAAATTGCGAAACTGCATCGAGCATTAGGAGTGTTCTGCGTAGCGTTCTTGATGCAATGGATTGTCCTTTCTTTTGGGTCAGTTGCCCAATCTCAGGAACTTGGCTTGCAGGAAAACGAGCGGCTTTTCGAACAGGAAATCAGGCCTCTGCTACTTGAGAACTGCATTCGTTGTCATGGTGAAGCAAAGCAAGAAGGTGGCTTGCGTCTCGATTCTGAGTCGGGCTTTTTTAGCGGCGGCGACAGCGGCCGGTTGATCGACGAGGATTGGGACGAGAGTCTGTTGCTGGAAGCTGTTCGTTATGCAGGATTGGAGATGCCGCCATCTGGAAAGATGGAGCCGAAGGCGATCAAGCACTTTGAGGCCTGGGTGGCCGCAGGAGCAAGTTGGCCTGAGGAGACTAAATCGTTGCGTTCGGAGAACGGCAAGATCACTGATGAAGACCGTGCATGGTGGGCCTTTCAGCCATTTACGCATGCGAGCCCCCCTGCCCTGCCCGGCGAAAGTTGGTCGATGAAATGGTCCAGCAATCCGGTCGATCATTTTGTTTCGGCGAGGCTGGAAGAAGCGGAGTTGCGGCCTGCTCCAGTTGCTTCAAAATCGCAGTTGATTCGCCGCCTCTATTTCGATTTGCTTGGCGTTCCGCCTTCGCCGGAGGAGGTGGAAGCTTTTGTCGCTGACGAGGCTCCGGAAGCTTGGGAGAGCCTGGTCGACGAATTGTTGGACGATCTGCGTTACGGCGAGCATTGGGCGCGTTTTTGGCTGGATTTGGTGCGTTACTCGGAGTCGGATGGTTGGAATCAAGACGCTTATCGACCGCACATTTGGCGCTATCGAGATTACGTGGTGAATTCGCTAAACGCGGACAAGCCTTATGCGCAGTTCGTGCGTGAGCAATTGGCCGGTGATGAAATTGGTGAAGATAATCCGGAACATTGGATTGCAACCGGATTCCTTCGGCTTGGAATCTACGAATACAACCAGCGTGATGCGCGTGGCCACTGGAACGACATCATGAACGAGATGACTGATGTCGCCGGCGATGTTTTTCTGGGCCTAAGCATGGCTTGCGCGCGATGCCACGATCATAAATTCGATCCGATTCCACAAGTTGATTACTTCAAGTTGCGAGCCTTCTTCGAGCCGATCAGCTGGCGTGATGATATCGTTGCGGCAACCGAGCAAGAAAAGGTAGAGCACGCGACCAATGCGGAGGAGTATGAAGAAAAAAGTCGAGAGGTTCAGACCCAGATTGATGCTTTGCTGGAACCCTACTTCGCCAGAAAGTGGGCTTCGACGGTCGACAAGTTTCCGCTGGACATCCAAGCTTGCTTTCACATGCCCGTGGAGGAACGCACCTCTTGGCAAAACCAAATGGCCTATCTAGTCTCACGCCAGTTCCTGGAAGAAGGCGGCGGGCCATTAAAGGCTTTGTCGAAAGAAGACAAGGCAAAGCATGAAGCGTTGCTGAAGGAGTTGGCTGCATTCGACTCGGCAAAGCCCAAAGCGTTGCCAACCTTGATGGCTGCCACCGATTTTCAAGGAATGGCCTCTCCGACAATCGTCCAGGACGATTCCAGTCGAGCACCAGTGAGTCCCGGGTTCTTGGTTGCGATGGACAAGCTTAAAAGTGGTCAAGTTCGCCGGCCAGAGCACTTGCCCTTCCCTTCGACTGGTCGGCGTACAGCACTGGCTCAGTGGATCGGTGATGCGAACAATCCGCTGACGAATCGTGTGATTGTGAATCGA
>JBCCEO010000438.1:0-6954 GCA_039030255.1 Planctomycetota bacterium
ACTTCAGTCTCTTGATGGTTTCGATATCTGTCATTGCGGTCGGCGGAAAATTTTCATTAGGGCGAAATGCGAGGCTCAAACTTAGACCGATTCGTCATCTGATTGCAATTCGAAGTATTGCCAATCGAAATATTCCATTTACTCGTCTTCCGAGCTTGCGTTGTCAGGATCATAACCGTGGGTATGAGGAGAACGGAACCAGAATTCTGACTTCGTGAATCCGTTCCTCCATAGGAATCACTCCAATGCATTGATACGTCGATAGCCAAAGATGATGTCATGCTGGTCGTAGAAAAGCAGATCTGGCGAGCACGGCGATGCAATCCAAAAATAGTGCCGACCGTAATTTTGCAAAGAATGTCTCAAGGGGCCGCATGAAATTAGATACGCTAATTGACTTCGATTATTTGCGCACTTGGCATATTCTTCGAATAGCGAAACACGGAGTATGCGCAGGCCGCGAGAAAAATAACACCGATTACCATGATGACAACCGGTCCGAGAAAGTCACCGATGGCAGACAGCACAAGCAATATGCCACTTCCTCGACCTCGCGGAGCCGTCGAGATTCCTTCGTAAGCTCCCCCCAATAGACAGAGTAGAGCAAAGAAGCCTAGAGGTATGGCTATGGCTAGCTCTTTCGTTGGCGGTGCCTCTGAGAACCGTAGCTTGCCATGTCTCATAGTTGCGTTGGAACCGAGTCCATTACGCATTTTGTCAAAGATCTCTTGCGCCATCGACCGATTCGTTAGGACAAGATTCGAGACCTCCACCTTTCTTTTAATCACAAAAGTGGCAGTGTCATCGATCAAGGTGATGCGCCGAAGATTCGCGACTTCAAACTTGGAGCCAAGCATGCCCACGGCTTTTTTAATCGAGGTCCCATTACGAATGCTCTCGGCCGTCTTATTCAAAGACGATTGATCGCCTTGAGCCCAGGCAATCCAGCCTTCGTGATATGCCACAAGGTAGTGTTCGTCGATCCAAATATCTGGACCAATATCTGTATTCATATTGCGATAAGTCGCGAGTACAAATTTACATCGGGAGTGATGAAGTTTAACGACTCAGGGAAGGCTCGTCACTGGCGACCGACGAAAAATCTGATTTCCGCTGCGGATTTATGCGGAGTGATTCGGACCAACGACTAATCCAACGAAAGATCGCCAGCCCTTTGCTTAGGCCACTGGCTTGAGTGTTGAGCCAGTGCTATCTCCAAATCGCTCTTCAGGAATATCCAACGCGCGCAGAATACTAAGATAGAGATCGCACAAGTGCCCTTTTTCACGCCGATAGTAGCTACCATGTTGCAGCCCCATTTGCTGCCCTCCCAAGATCATCGTCGGCAAGTTTTCCGGCTTGTGGGTTGTGCTCGCACCGCTGCCAAAGAGTACAATTGTATTGTCCAGAGTACTTCCCTGTGGATCCTGGTACTCGGATAGCCGTTTTGCAAATGCACTGATTTGCTCAGCCAGAAACTGATCGTACTTAGCAAAATCAAGCTGACCGTCGGGATCACCTGCATGTGAAAGTTGGTGGTGCGTTCGGCGAAGCCCTAACTTTAGAGGAAAAGTATCGCTGATTCCCATTCCATCCTCGCGGTTGAGCATAAAAGAGACGCTCCGCGTAATGTCAGCATCAAAAGCAAGCGCGATCAGTTCGAACATTGTCTTGTAGTAATCTCCGGGCTCGCTTTCATTGGTAACATCTAGAGCCAACGTCGAGTAATCCTGAGGCTTGATGGGAACATCCAGCCACTTTTCCGATGCTTCCAGCCTCGTTTCAATTTCATTTAACGAGGTCAAGTATTGATCCAACTTCTGGCGATCACTTTGCCCAAGTTGCCGACTTAACGCCTGCGCGTTTTCCAGCACCGCGTCGACCACTCTAACTTTGCGCTGTAAAGCCTCGCGTTGATTTTCGAGAGAAGCCTTCGTACTGCGAAACAATCGCTCGAAGACTTGTCGCGGATTATTCTCTGCAGGGATCGGTTTGCCTTCGTCGTTGAAGGAAATGGTCCCCGTCCGCGAAAGGAAACCAACGCCTGCGTCAATGGAAAGTACCAGCGACGGCTGCCGGCAATACTGACGCGTATGCCGCGCGACGACTTGATCCAAAGAAACGCCGTTGTACGAACGGCGGCTGGAATCGTGCAGGGGAGCGCCAGTTAGCCACATGTCAGAACAGGTATGGGGATCAGCCTTTAGGCCATTGGGGTGATGCAATCCACCTAAGAAAGTCAATTGATCGCGAAATGGCTCGAAGGGCTTCGTCGAATTGCCAAACTGAAAATCCTTGCCGGTTTCCTGCGGGAACCAATTCCACTGGTCCAGCTTGTTCTGCTTCTTGGGCAAGCTCATTCCGTTCGCAGTATACAACGCGCAGAATCGGCGCGGACTCTCTACCGCTGCGGCTCCGTGAACACCACGCATAGCGTCAAGAAAGGGAAGCGGCAGCATAACACCAGCAAGTCCTCGTAGGACCGTCCTGCGATGCAAATGGAGGCTCATGCTAAATCTCCTTCTGATTAATGCGAAGTCAACATGTTTACTTGGTCATAAAAATGTCACTAGCAACGATAAAGTGCACTAAATCCCGCGCACGGCATTCGCCTTCGGCAAGTTTTTTCGATCGCTCTTCCAGCAAAAGCACCTCATTGTAACTCAGGTCACGACCAACTGCATACGTTGATAGGTGCTTGAGAAAACTAAACACGAATCGGTCGAAGTGCTGCTCGGATAGGTAATTGCGTAGGTCATTCAAATCGGTGACGAGTGTGCCATCAGGTAGGGTACTGGAAGCGTCCGTTGGTTGTTTTTTGAGTAGGCCAGCAGCATCGTAGGCTTCAAAAGCGACTCCCCAAGGGTCAATCCCCATATGGCATTTCGCACAGCCGTCTTGATTGCGGTGTTTTTCGAGACGCTGGCGCAGACTTAGATCCAGCCCGGGCGTATCTTCTAGATCTGGGACATTCGGCGGAGGATCATCGGGCGGATCTGCAATGATGCGACGTGCGAACCAAGCACCTCGTTTCACAGGGTTGGATTCCTGACCGTCGGAAAGTCCAGACAAAATGGCAGCTTGGGTCAAGACTCCTCCTAAGTCTGAGCTTCCATTGTTAACCGGTTGGAATCGGAAGCCTGAGTGCACTGGAGTTTGAAGCTGATAATATTGAGCCAACGGTTCGTTGACGACCACGAAATCGGACTGAATCAGGTTGCGAATCGAGAGATTCTGCTCCAGAAGGTAACGCAAGAATGCCGCTGGCTCTTTCAGCAACTCGACTCGGATCTCTTTGGACAGCCTGGGATACTTCTTGCGGTCAATCTCGACCACTTCGAATTTATCCAGCCCCAACCATTCATAGGAAAACTGCTGAATAAAGCGATCAAATCTTTCGTCGTCCATCAGGCGAATTGTCTGTTGATGTACGAGCTCACTCAGTTTTCCGTACTCGGCGAGTTCAAGTAGTTCGCGATCTGGTGGCGAGTTCCATAGGAAGAAGGAAAGTTTCGAAGCAAGTTCAACTTCAGACAGTTTTTCGGCCTTAGGCGAATTGCTAGTCTCTGTCAGCAGCATAAACTGCGGCGAAGTGAGGATAACAAGCAGGCTGTCGCGCAGAGCAGTATCGGCATTGCCCGTCTTGTCTAAGCTGGCAGTCCAACTCTTTAGAGCTTTTTCGCACTCTTTCGGCGTCGGTGAGCGGCGATATGCACGCTTCATAAATCGCTCCAGGGCACGAATAGCGTACTCTCGCTCCGATTCCTTGATCTGTTTTTTGGGTAACGCGGCTCGGTGGCTAGCCGGAGGCCAAGAACGCAGATAAGGACCTTCAAACTCAATGGAATGTAATAGAAGCCGCGGAGCTTCCTCGCCGTCCGTATATTCGTTGCGTACCGTGATCTCGCGAACTCCGGCGAGGTAATTCACATTGTTCTTTTCAACGAAGGGCCGCGGGAAATCGTCAATGGCAGCTTCGAAAACGAATTCTTGAAGCTCGTTGTCGTCGACCTGAATACAGTCTCCCACCTGCTTCAACGTATGACCGCAATCCCGCCGGAGTCCCAAGTAGACGGCCAGCTGCGGATGCCGCTTTTCAAATGCTAAGAAGCGATCTTCTAATTCTGTATTCGCTGCCAGTCTCACCACATCGATCCACGTAACGTTCGCTTTGCCGCCGACCTCCGCCGTAATGGGATGCGAACCTTTGCTGAGTCGCATTACGCAAAATGGTTGCATATCCAGGCTTGTTGGTCCAGCCGTTGAAGCTGGATCAAAATATGAAGGCCTGAAATTGCGGCTGACAAGCCGTCCTGCGACTTCGAGTTTCAGAAGCTCAGGCTTGGGGGGCTTTGCGTTTGCAGTTTTGCTTGCGTCCGTCTTTTTCTTTTCAGATTCATCGAGTGTCTGAGGTAGCTTTGCTTCGATACGAATTAAGTAGATCCCCGCCTTCGCGACTTGCAAATCGCCGCTAGCCGCGTTGAGCTTGTGACTCGATTCTGTGAGGCAAGACTGGTCGACTTTCGCATTCTCTTTCAACAACAACGGATCTTCGTACTTAGCGGCTTTGACTCGCACTTGAAAGAGCCCTGAATCGGGTAGTTCCCGTAAAGCAATTTTGAAATTCGCCTGGGGCCCGTACGTGCTGGACTCTTGAAAAATCTCGGTGCTCGGAATAGCACTCCGCAAGAGCAAACCATTACTTGATGGCTCGTGGGACAACCCCAAGGGATAGTCGCCAGAACCACGCATGCAGCCAAAGACGGCATGGTAGATGCCACTGAATTCCCGCCAGCCGCGCACAGTAGAGTTGCCTTGGTAGCCCTCGATGAAACGAAATGACTTCTGCATTTCGAAAGGTTGGTACGAAAATGGCTTTTCCGGTGCCAACTCAGTGACCAAGATATCCTCGTTTGGCAAAAGGCGGCTGTTGGCTCCCAAAATGAGGCGGTCGGGGCAGGGATCTGGATTGACCGACTTCCCCAAATGCATCACGAAATTCTGAATCACTGGCAGTTGTCCTTCGTCAACTAAGCAGCCTTCAAGAGTACGGTCCGCGATCTCCAAATAGTGCTCCAGGTGCAAGGGCGAAAGCCCAAGCAGCTCCGCATTATTGGTACATCCATCTCTGGAAACCGCGTCAGGCGGAAGCGTCTCGGTGAAGTCTTCCGGTGTATCAAACAGTTGCTGCAAGCTGTGGCGGTACTGGGCTACGGTCAATCTACGTACCGCCCCATTCTTTTCTTGTACCCTCGACCTCGCTAGGTGTATCGCCCGCCCCGCAGATTCCAGAAACCTGTTTCGCAGCTGTTCGTCGAAATCTTGCTGCGGTGGCATTTGTTTTTTTTCTACTTGCTCAATTAAGTCGCGCCATAGAAAGAGCTCGCGATCGCCAAATTTTGAACTCAGCAACTCCAAATTGATTCCTGATTCCATCGATTCTGCGTCGTGGCAATCGCAGCAATGGGCTTGAAGGAAGGGCTTTAGCTCTGAGTCGAAGACTGCTGCAAGTTCCCTTTCGTCAGCCAGTATTGAATGGGGAGAAACGTTGGCAAAGCCTGCGCAGCAAATCAAAAAAGAAAATTGTCGGAAAACGAATGTCGTCATTGACCGGTTTGCCTGCAATTCAGCAATCCTTTAACTGTGCCAATTGGGTGGGACGCTCCAACTAGAACGTAATGGACACTTCAGCGGGATTCGCAATTCCCAGAAGCGGAGTTTTTCGCGCATGGTTCCGGGATTGGATAGATTTAGTGTAACACAGACAGCCATGAATGCCCCTAGAATCGCGAAGGCATTCCTGGAATCGGCGAGCGACCCACCAAACTCGACGGTGGGCATCGGGCAGCGGGGGAGAGCAGCATTTTTTGCTGCTTCCCTCGTCGCTCGCCGATTACCTCGGAGTCGAACGAAGCATGCCCCGCAAGCAACTTGAGGGCGCGGAGTGCTGGACTCGGACGTAGTTCGATTTCGCCCTTCAAGCTGCTTTAAATATACGGCCCTCCAGTAATGAACGTGGGGTTGTCGCAAGTTGGAGGAACCGCAATTTATCCAGCTTCGGCAACCCCATTTTTTTCCATACGCCAGCCCAAATTGCTGATGATGGGAGCATGCTTGTCGATTGCCTGCAAACTGCATTAGAGCAGCTTACTTTCCCAAGCCACGCATTAAGAAAGCCATTTCGGCGGCGATTTGGTAACTCCGCTCATCATAAGTGGCAGCCTCCGATTCGCTGCCGTCCGATGCTTTAGGATCGAGATAATGCAAAGATACACGACTTATTGCACCTGGAACGACAGGGCATTTGGTATCCGCATCATCACAACACATCATGGCGACGACGTTCTCAGTCGGCAAACTCGGGTTTCCAAAGGCTTTCGAAAACAGGGTTTTGCTGGAATCGGCAAGCTCCACAACATACTGCGGATTCTCGCTGGCCTGATCGGACTGGAGTTGGAAACCAGATCGCTCCAAAGACGCAACGGTGCGGGGGTTACATTCGGTCGCCTCCGTGCCGCAAGAAGAGCACTGAACTCCAAACACACCATAGTGCTCCAGGAAAACCTGCGCCCAAAAATCGGCGAAATGACTGCGCCGCGAATTGTGAGTACAAACAAACAGCAGGTTGACCTGCCCCATTTCTTCGCGAGCCGAGCGCGTTTCTTGAATCGTCGTTTCTAGTAGCGCTAAGCGGTCACCAGCCAGTTTCTTACTCTCCGCTTCAATGTCTTGGAGAAGAGTTATCAACTCTTTTGAATATGGCATGGCGTTGTCAACTCGCTTGGAACTTTATTTGCGCTTTAAGACTAGGAAAATCGTACTAACAGGGTAACGGGGAGGTTGGATTCCGCCACAGACTTCTCGGTACTCTTTCAAAGGAATTTCTACCTGGAACAATAATTCTGTATCCGTCATTCCCATCCCGCGTCCAGCTTCCCGAATTGCTGGATTTAC
>JBCCEO010000439.1:0-6954 GCA_039030255.1 Planctomycetota bacterium
CGCCAGAACCATTTTTTATTCTTCAGTAGGCTCTCGGCCCCCGATGGCAAATCCTGCCAGTCACCTTCGAGCCGTACTGGCAACTCTATGTCTTCGTAGGCCTGGTGAAAACGAGCGGGGGCAAAAAACGGCGAATGCGGCTTGAAGATCCCACAAGCCAGAAACCAAGGACGCGTCGGCTGGCGGGTATTGCGCTGTTCAACTGCCCTACGATCCATTTCCTGGATTGCTCGAATGCAATAGCCGGCAGTCGCATGATCAATACTCTGCTCTTCAGTAGCAGGCCACTTGCCCCAATCTGTATTCTTCGACCCATATTCGGGTGCCTTGTTTAGTTTTCCAGCTGGATAATTCTGCTGCGGCATCGCTTGGAAGTCTTCAAAAGAAGGCCCGTCGTGAAATGCACCATCTAAATGATGATGAAAAATCTTGCCAGCGCCACGCACTTCGTAACCCGCTTTGCGAAACTGCTGCATCAAAGTTAGACGTACGGGCAGCGCCCTGCGCCAATCGCTCTTGTTTCCATAAACTCCACTTGTACTTGGCCTTAAACCAGTCAGGGTCGCGACTCGCGAGGGATTACATGCCGGTGACGCACAATAGGCGTGCGAAAACGATACTCCACGCGCTGCAAGTCTTTCCAAATTCGGAGTTTCAATGGGAGAGTCTGGATCTAGGAGTGAAATCCAATCGTTCAAGTCGTCCACGTAGAACAGCAACACGTTTTTTGCTCGGGATTCACTTCGAAGCTCCTGAGCCCAAAACATGCCAGCGAATAGTGTGGCAATGACTGCGCAAACGCGAATTAGGCGCAAGGGCGGAGTTTTGTGGCATTGAAGAACGACGAGCGGAGCTGAAAGACTTCGGTGCATTGCGGACAGTCGTAGGGGAACTTGCAAAAGAAAACTAAGTAGCTCATTGTAGCCACGTCCCGTCTACCTGAGCCACTCAGGAAGACGCTCGAAAAAATCGAAGAAAATGACGCGGGCCTGTTTTGGTAAGTCCGACTGTGGTTCAGGCCGCAATCTGCTCGCATTCGTCAGATTCGCCAAATCGCCGCCTTGGTATACTATTACCTAACTGATTGCCAGCAGTATAAATCTGCTAGCGATTTCCGTGTTTCACTGCCGTATTCCAAATAGCGTTCGTCGTTCTCTTGAATCCTGAAACCCGGTTAAGTTTGTTAGCTCGATTGCGTGATGCCAACGATGATGCAGCGTGGAACGAGTTTGTAGAACTTTATCTGCCCGTGATCTATCGCAGTGCGCGAATCTTGGGATTCCAAGATGCCGATTCGCAGGACGTGGCTCAGCAAGTATTACTCTCAGTTTCCCAAGCTCTTGCGAAGCGACCTCACGATCCGGCCAAAGCAAAGTTTCGCACTTGGCTTTTTACGGTGACCCGGAATACGTCGATCAACCTGTTGCGTCGTGCCAACCGTGAAAAATCTGTGCGTGAGGTGGGCGAAGTTGCTGAACTCGCCCTCCAACGGGAACCCACCGAACCGACGCTAGAACAATCGGTGCTCGAGCAGGAATACGAAAAAGAGCTTTTTCGAAGTGCGGCGAGGCGGATTCAAGCTGAATTTACAGAGGATTCTTGGAATGCATTTTGGTGGACAGCCGTCGATGGGAAGTCGATTCCCGACGTAGCCGATCTGCTTGGCAAGCAGGTGGGTAGCATTTACGCCGCGCGAAGTCGTGTCATGCGCCGCTTGAGACTGGAAATCGAGGCGTCGAAGCAAGATTCTGTGACAGAATAGGAAAAATTCCAAAATGCTGTCAGAACTCTTCCTGAGCTTTGTATAAAACTGCGAGGCATTGCCCAACACCAACCTCAGCAGCCATCTTCGTCCACTCCCCAGACTTTTTTCTTTCTTGCAGCGTTTGCTGCCTGCCATCGTGTCAGATCGAACTCCCTGCCGACCAGAACTCATCGAAGCCTTCTTGGTGATGCCCGAAGGAAGTGAGGAGTTTCTTCGGATTGAGCGCCATCTCGATAACTGTGAAGCCTGCCAAGAACACTTGCAAACCAAGGCTGCCCAATTGGACTTCTGGCATACAACAGCACAAATGCTTGACGAGTCGAGCGATCAAACGCTCTGGGACAGCGAAGCAGCCGGGATGGCTCATGCCCCCAGTGAGGCTTTCTTACGTCAATGGCTAGAAGCATCTGATTCCGAGGACTCGATGGGACGCCTAGCTGGTTACGAGATCCTAGAGGTGCTGGGGCAAGGCGGTATGGGCTTGGTAGTCAAAGCCCAGGACCGCCAGCTGGATCGCCATGTTGCTATCAAGGTCATTCATCCTCACTTGGTCGGCAACAGGACAGCAAGAGCTAGGTTTGCTCGCGAAGCGCGCTTAGCCGCCTGTTTGCGGCACAAGCATGTGATTGAAATTTACGGAGTTCACGAATGGTCTGGTGTTCCATTCTTGGTGATGCCGTTGATGGACGGTTGCCTTTCAGACTACGCGGATAAACACGACTTGGACACACTTAGCGTTGTCCGCTTTGCCAAACAGCTTGCTGCGGGTTTGCAAGTCGCACACTCCTCCGGTTTGGTCCATCGTGACATAAAACCAAGCAATATACTGGTGCAACACCACGAAAAAGAATTGGTAATTTCCGATTTCGGTTTGGCCCGTGCCCTTGATGACCATAGCCTAACACAAACGGGAATACTGGCTGGAACTCCTTTGTTTATGTCGCCCGAGCAAGCCCTTGGCGAAGCCACCGATACTCGCTCCGATATCTTTAGCTTAGGCAGCGTATTGTATTGGATGATCACGGGACGAGCTCCTTTTGCAGCCGACGCCTCCTACGGAACGCTTCGACGCATCATAGAATCTGAGCATCGACCAGCCGACCAACTGAATTCGAACTGCCCGGCGTGGCTCTCGCGCTTGGTCGATTTGCTGCTTGAGAAAAAACGTGAACAGCGGACCTTAACTGCTGCCAAACTTGCCGAAATGCTAGGACGATGTGAACGGCATTTGGAATCGCCTGATGTCGTCGATCTGCCGAAACCGCTCCAGTCACGTCAGGCACTCCCAGCACGTAACCTTGGGGTGGTCGCGGCGATCGTCGGCATATTTCTGCTGCTACTCGCGCCAGCAATCTATGGAACCATCGATTGGGCGATGCAAGCACAAGACGATCAGCAAACTGCTGCCGACGAAACCGGAAAAAATGACGAAACGCTGACGAAGCAACAGATTCAGCCTGCCGAGAACATTGAGGACTCGGTCTCCCAAGATTCAGCTTCAGCGGACGACGGTATGTTGCAAGAAACCGAACCACCAGCCTTTAGTTTGCAAGGCCGCATGGGACCGCTCGACGAACTAGACTTGCTGAACATGCATGCGGACCTCAGAGCGGAAGAGCGTGCAGACTACTGGTTAGAGCGATTGGCGTCCTTGCCCAATTCTGAATTCCCAAAGTCAAGCCTGATCCTTGTCGAGAACTACCTTGATTCCAACCAGCCGACGCTACAGAATCTTGCCAAACAAATCCTCTCGCGTACTCCCAAGCAAGAACCTCATGCGGAAAACACCGCACTAGAAACAACCAGTCCTTTTGAAGAAGTAACAATTGATTCCGATGGGTAAACCAATGCCTTCCTCACACCCAACCCACCCCAGCCATTCCATTCCAAGAGTCCTGCTTTGCGTCGGCTTTCTGTTGACGTTTTCTGCGTTGCTGCCCGCCCAGGAAATGCGCGAGTGGACCGACGCCACAGGCGCTCACAAGATCCAAGCCAAGCTGATCGAAGTCAAAGAGGGCTATGCATTCTTGGAAAACGCAAGTGGCAAAACTATGAAGATTGCTGTCAGCAAGTTGAGCAAGGCAGATCAGGAACTGCTCAACGCAAGTTCCAGTCCATTTGAAATGGTGGACGAAGCCTCCACCGGTTCTGCATCGAAAGGTTCCAGCTCTTCGTCACCAAGCAGCCTTTGGACTTCGCCGAAAACGATTGACTGGGCTTCAGTAGATGAGATCTCGCTGACTCCCGGCACGCCGTGGAATGTACAAGTCGGAGCAAACACTTTCGACTTTGAGCCCAAGCGCACTCCCTTGCAGCAGAAAGCAAACTTTTTCGAGAATCTCAGTCAAGCCCCAGTCAATACAACCTGCAAACGTGCGGCTCTCGGATTCACCGTTACGTTTTCAGTTCCAAAGCATCTTACTCGAATCAGCCTAGTCGATCTAGTTTCTGGGCGTTCGGTTCACAGCGAGCAAATCGAAGCCAACATGCAGCCTCTCGCACTCATGGACAACGGCAGCACCATTCTTATGAAAGGTGGAAGCGACGAACGGGGCGGATTCGAGACTGGTGACCAACTACAACTTTGGAAACTAGATGGGAAAAAGATTGTACGGACACCAAGCTGGGTCCCGCATCTGGACGAGAAAAAATCCTTCGGCAAGACGACCAATGCTGCAGTCGGTAATGCATGGCCAATCAGCAACAATCTCGTGCTAACGCTTAGCAATTCCGCTCGTTTGGTCCTATGGAATATTTACCAAAGGGAGCCCATTTGGCACGCGAACTTAAATAAGCAAAATTTTGGAGTCGATGTTTCTTTTGATCGAAAACACATTGCTGTTTTCAACGACAAGACGGTTTTAGTCTTGGATGCAAAGTCAGGTGAAACACTGGGCTCGACAGCAATCACAGCGTCGCGCGTGGGTTGGAATCGCATTCGCTGGAGCCCGAGTGGCAAGAAACTGCTCCTCAGTAGCGTGGGTGATCTGCGGATCGTCAGCGTTGAGACTGGTGAAGTGGAAAATGAAATCTCTCTAGGTGCTCAGCCTGTAGCGACTCGTGGGCTGGCTTACCCGCACGAGGATTTTGCCTTGCTTGATAACAAACTCTTGGTTCACTTGCCCAGCCGCATCCGCGTTTGCGAATATACGGATGGCAACATAAAGACCCTGGGCGGCAAATCCTTTATCGCGCTCCATGGGAAATCCGGCGGCATCTTTGTTCCTGCGCAAATCCCGCACCCAAAGGCAGAAGAAACACTTCAAAAAGCTCAAGATGACCCGACGCTATTCCTACTGCACCCCGGTGTGTCGGTAGGCATGGATGTAAGCCAAGTCCCAGGACAATACCGACAAGAGGTTCAAGCGGGCCTGCGAAAATCGATTGAAAACTCAGGGTTCCGCTTCGATAGCAATGCTCCGATTCGAGCCGTCGCAAAGATCTCTGGGCCGACGCAAGAAGCGGTGAGCTATATTGCACGTGGATCCTATGTGGTGAACCAGTACAATTCGAATGTACAGCTCATGTGGAATGGAAAATCGATCTGGAGTCGCGGTGGAAACAACATTCCGGGTTTCCTTCAAACGAAGAGCGGCGAAACAATCAAACAAGCTTTGGACCGTTACGGCAAAAAGCCCAACACAAGCATGTTTAGTTCACTGAAGTTTCCTGAATTCATGCAGAAACCAAGCGAAACAAAGAATGGTGCGAGAGCCGCATCCAACGCCCTCATGTCCTCGAAGTTCACGCTAAGTGGCTTGGTAGACTCCAACTAAGAATTCGACCTTTGACTCTGAGCAAAATGCCGCCCATCCGAATTTGCAACCTTGTTTGTCTGGGCGATTGCAAAAACGCTTCCACTGGACCAGTTAATATCTCCTCTGCAATTCCGCCCCTTCGGAATTGCATTGCCCATCCTCACCAAAAGCTGAAGTGATTCTCGATGCCGCAGGCGAATTGTAGTTGTGGAGCCACACTGGAAGTTCCTGCAAGGCTCTACGGCAAGTTGGTTCAATGTTCGAGCTGCGGTAAGCAATTACGAATTGCAGCACCACAGCCTGCAAAAGAAACGATATTGGTAGCGAAGCCGATTCCTTCAGATATAACTGCGGCTCAACCTACATCCCAACCAGTCACTTCAGCCGCCGCACCCAATCCTTTCAATAGCGGTAATCACGCACCGACGAATGCAGATCCTTTCTCGCAAGTTGGCCCGCAAACGGGGCAGCAGGGCCAAGCACCGCAAGGCTACTACACTCCGGCCAAACCAGCTTCCCAATTCTCTCCCAAATTATTCGGGCGAATCGCAGCCGTCGTATTGGCCATTGTAGTTTTAGTTGGGGGCGGTATCTATGCCTTCAAGTTAGCATCCAATTTCGACTTTTCGGCGCTAGGAGGCGACTCTGATAGCGGGAATCCATTGGAGTCGAAGCGTACGTTGGCAGCCCAGCTCGCTGGCCTGGAGAGTTCAGGCTACAGCGCCAGTGCGGCGGGCCTAGATGCAGCGTATCAATTGCCTGCCGGCAAAAAAGATTTGACGACCGAATGGCTTGCCCTTCTATCGGAAACGAAACGCGAAATAACCGGAAGAGAGCGAGCGGACCTTGTGCCAGTCAACCTTGGCACCCCCATGCATAACAATCTTTTCCAAAACAATTTTGGCGCGGCCGACAAAGCGGAAGCATTGGTACAGCGTCACGAAGCTTGGATTTCCCGAGCAAAGCAAAACATCGAGAGTGAATCTGGCACGCGTCTGCCGTTGGACTTTTCCCTAGGAAGCAAGCTTTCATTTTTGGATTCGGTCGAGCAATTGGACGAAGCCGTTGGGTTACTGCTCTTGGATGCTTGGCTGTCTGCTGAGTCAGAGAAATTTGCAGAATGCGTTGGCTCACTGAAAGATTGCTACGCAGCCTGCGGCATCTTCAACAACTTGCACCTCAGCACGGTGCAACTCAAGGCAATCGATCTTCACCAGCGCTGCGATACCTTCGTCGTATTCTTAATCGACAACTACGCGTTTCCGGAGGCTGAGCTCGAGCGTCTCCAGAGTGTTGTCCAGAGTCAGTCCCGCCGAGTCGCAGCCGACAAAATGCTGGCCGGGGATCTTGCTTTACATTCCACGGAATTGGAGCAAAAGGGCATGGGAATGCTCGCCAAAGCGAAGAAATATTCGTTGCGAATGATTGATC
>JBCCEO010000440.1:0-6939 GCA_039030255.1 Planctomycetota bacterium
AGGCCAGGGCAAGCGGAGGTAGTAGCATTTGCCCGGAACAGTTGTTGACGCCCGCCCAGATTCGCTCGATGGGCCGCGCTTTGGCAAGGTCACGTTCCCCCAGCAGCCAACGTGCCGCGAATCGGTATTCCTGCAGCCCTTCCTCAACGAGTTCTTCGAGGGCCAACGCTTCTTGTTTATCCGCCGGCATAATTGGAGAAAAATCTAGAAATGCTTGGGCGAGGTGCATTGCGTTTAGCGGGACCTTTTCTTGCTCGGCAGTCGCGATAGCGCGCAGCAAAATGATTTTGTGGCGTGAGTCATCAGTGAGCGTGCCGGCTGGCGCGCTCTTGACCCAAGGTCCATAGGCGGCCGTTTCAGGACGCAATGTTTTGTACTCAAGCAGCGGCACGTTTGCGGCAAGTTCTTGAAGTAGCTTCAGATCCAGTGCTTTATCTGCGGCCCAACTTCGAGCATCAGTCAAGCCAGTTTGCTGTGGCCGCGGCTCAAGGAACTCAATGGGACCACCTAGCGCATCGCCAATCAAGCCGCCGAGCAACAGGCCACGGGCAGCATCCAATTCAAATCCCTCGAGGGGCATTGGTGAGCCATCGGTTGAATCCTCGGCGTTGGGTTCTTCTTGTGCACAGGTGCCGAACGCAGGCTTGGCAAAATGTGCTCCCGCGAAACAAGCTGGCAGCATCGAATAAGCAATCAGGTTTTTGCCAAACAATCGGCGATCCACTAAACTTCTTCCTTGCGCCTCAAACGGACTGCAGAACAGGGCAGGTTTAAGCTTCCACGTCGTGTACCCGCCAGTCTTCCTCCTTAAGGAACCTTCCGATCGGAGCTTCACGAGGACTGCTTACAGACACAAACTCTAAATTGATGCTGGCTTGCTCAAAACCGCAGGCTATTCAGCCCCAGTAAACTTACCAAAAAACGAATCGACATTTTAACAGAACTATTCTCATGCCAAACCGCCTTTACGTTTCACCCAGGAATCTGATTTTCGCTGCCCTTCTCTTGGGACTGTCCGTCGCAAAAGCTGGTGTAGCGGAGACAGGATCGAAAGCCGCAAAGGCTAAGCGTCCCAATGTGGTTCTCATCATGGCTGACGACATGGGATATGAAGCATTGGGTTGCAACGGAGGGTCGTCCTACGAAACGCCAATATTGGATCGCATCGCCAAGCGTGGCATGCGATTCACGCATTGCTATTCGCAGCCGGTCTGCACGCCTTCGCGGGTTAAGATCATGACCGGGCGTTCCAATGCTCGAAACTACGTTGACTTTGGCGTCTTAAAGCCTGGGGAGAAGACTTTTGGGAATGTGATGAAGGAAGCGGGCTATCGCAGCGCAATTGCTGGCAAGTGGCAGCTTTCAGGCCGAGGCAATGCGACAGACCCAAATCCCGGCACCTGGATGGACCGCTGCGGTTTCGACGAGCACTGCATGTGGGCCTACGAGCACTATTTGTCCAAAGAGGATTGGAAGACACATCAGGCGACCAATGCACCCGGCGAAAAGTCGAAAGTCGCCTCGCGATTCTGGCATCCTTGCGTGCTTGAAAATGGCAAGCACCGACCAACCACAGCCGATGACTTCGGGCCTGACATTTACAGCGATTTCTTGTTGAAGTTCATCGAGAAGAACAGGGACGATCCCTTTTTCGTCTACTACCCCATGGCCTTGACTCACAGTCCCTTCGTACCAACGCCTGACAGCCGCGAGGTAAATCCGGGCGACAAGTTTCGCAGCCAAGGAAAGTACTTTGGCGATATGGTGCGTTATACGGGCAAAATAGTTGAGCGTTTCATCACCAAAATTGAAGAGCTGGGAATCGCCGAGAATACACTCATCCTGTTCACTTGCGATAACGGGACTGGTAGAAGCATCTTGTCTTATATGGGGGATCGCCCCATCCCAGGCGGCAAGGCGATGCCCATCGACGCGGGTTGCCATGTGCCGATGCTGGCCTACTGGAAGGGGACGATTCAGCCTGGCAGCGTTTGCAATGACTTGGTTGATTTCAGTGATTTTCTGCCAACGATCGCCGAACTAGGAAATGCCGAAGTGCCCAAGGATCGAACGCTGGACGGTCGAAGTTTTTTGCCTCAACTCAAAGGAGAATTTGGCAATCCGCGCGACAGCGTACTGGTGCATTACGATAAGTCACCGCAAGCGAAGAAGCCATCCTTTCGCCGCGTTCGCTTTGCCTACGATGGGCAATACAAGCTCTATTTGGATGGCCGTTTGTTTGATGTGCCAAACGACTGGGAAGAGCAAAATTCCATTTCGCTTTCTGACGCAAGTTCCGAGGCTATGGCTGCTCGAAAAAAGTTGCAGCAAGCACTCGAGCGTTTGCCGCAGTGGACTCCGGACAACTCCGTTTTCGGCGGCGAGCCCGATATCCTGATGAAAAACCGCATGAAGCAATTGAAAGAACTGGGGGCACTCGACTAAGCGGGCTCGCGCGGACAGAATAAATCACTGGCATCCTAGTACGTTTGCTGCATCGGTAACGGGATAACCAAATGGACTTTTCGAAATTACTTGCACAAGCAACTGAACTTGGTGGTGGAGCCTGGAATCAGATTACTTCCACTGTCGGTGCAGGTGTTGGATATGCTCAAGCGGCGGTGGGAAACCTCTGGGTCTTCGGCTCAACGGAATCCTCTGAGTCCTATGGGGACGAGAAAGTCGATGAAAAGCACTATTTACTGATTCCTGATCGACGCAGTGCCGAAGGCTACTCGTTGTACGTCGTTCGTTGCTTGCCGGAAGGCGTACCCCCCATCAACGATCTACCGAAAAGACGACTCTTTCATTTACCCAACGAGCATGCACTTCCGACCGTCGAGGCTTTGCTATTGGACCAAGCAAGGGAAAAGGCTAGTGCTGATGGGCCAACCAAGGGTTCGATTGGGACTAGGCTGAATGACTTGGCGGACCAAATTGATCAACTCGACGGACGAATCTTTGGCGGAGTGCTATTGATCGGCGGTTTAGTCGCCTTGATCAACCCCGTTGCTGGCGCCGCCATCGCAGTGAAGGCGCTGCTGCCCTCCATTGGGCTGATTTTTTCCAAGTTCGGCTTACGCTACGTAGGCGATACCGCAGAATCCAAGGATGTGGAAAGTCAGGTTCGCAGCGCGGAGAAGAAGGTCTTAAAGCAATTTAAAGAATCAGGGACGAGTTCGCTTGTCAATCCAATGCTCTCCCAGCTGGATAAAGCTTTGGATACGACCGAGTTTGAATACGATCCACTGCTGGAGTTCGATCGTGAGGCCTTAGATTTTCCCGAAGCCGACCGAGAGCGCTACTTTAAGCTGACATGTCAAGCAATTAGCAATGCGTACGAAGAAGTCTTGGAGAAACCAAATTTGTGGGGGAATTGCCAGCTGGGGCCTGAAGACGTTCGTTTTCTCAAGTTGCTCAAGCAGTTAGCCGCCAAGAAATAGGAGCTATAATGGCCCGCTTACCGAATCCAGACTCCCTACGAAACTACGGGGCTTTCATGCTAAAAAAGACTGCTTATCTCATTCTCGCGCTATTCGTCGCCTCCTCTTTTTCGTTCGAGGCGTTGGGGCAGGAAGGCCTTGTTGGCTCGAAAACGCTCAAGAATTACGTGTCGCAAACAGACGATTCTTACAGGTGGGAAGTTCGCGAAGAATTGACGGTGAGCGGATGTGACGTTCTGCGTCTACATTTGACTTCGCAAACTTGGCGCGACATCTCTTGGAAGCATGTGATGTATTTGATCCGTCCCAACGGATTGGATCTAAAACGAGAGGATGCCGTGCTCGTCATTGGCGGTGGAAGCTGGCGACCCGAGTGGCCCGACAATGGTCCGGCGAAAGTTGAAGTTCGCGGCGAAGCACAGTTGATGGCGAGCGTGGCCCAGCAGTTTGGCTGCGTGATTGCGGTTTTGTCTCAAGTTCCAATGCAGCCAATCATGGGTGACAAGTACGAGGATGAGATCATCGCAGCTACTTTCGCCGAGTACATTCGAACCGGTGAACCAACTTGGCCTTTATTGCTGCCGATGGTCAAGTCGGCCGTTAGGGGGATGGACACTGCCGTGGCGGCAGGCAAAGAGCATTGGAATGTTAACCTGAAAGAGTTTACCGTTACTGGCGCATCAAAACGTGGTTGGACGACGTGGTTAACGGGTGCCACTGACCCGAGAGCGACTGTCATCGCCCCAATGGTGATCGACATGTTGAACATGAACGTCCAAATGAAGCATCAGTTGGCCGCTTGGGGGAAATACTCTGAGCAAATCGCAGACTATACAGAGCTTGACTTACCAAGATACCTAGATACACCGGCAGGGAAAAACCTGCAGCAAATTGTGGATCCTTTTTCTTATCGTGAAGATCTGAAGCAATCCAAGCTTTTGATTTTTGGCACCAATGATCGCTACTGGCCCGTGGATGCGTCCAATAACTATTGGGAAGATTTGAAGAGCCCAAAGTATCTCTTGCACGTGCCTAACCAGGGGCACGGAATCGACGACTATGCACGGGTGATAGGAAGTATTAGAGCTATTCACCGGAGCAAGCATGTCGGGGAGAAATTGCCAGACATGGACTGGAGTTTCGACGAAGCAGAAGGCCAAGTGAAGTTGTCGATCGAGGCAACTGGTCCGGTCGGTGCAGTACGAGCCTTTGTTGCGAATTCTGCAAATCGGGATTTTCGAAATTCCAACTGGAAGCAGATGCCTTGCAAGAAAGTCGGTGACAATCGTTGGGAATGTACCGTTCCCAAGCCTGAAGCTGGACACAAAGCCTTGTTTGGAGAGATTGTCACCAAGGGGCAGGGAATGCCAGGGTTTTTCTCGACCAACATTGGTGTCTTTGGACAGTAACGGAATTCTTAGGACGTTCGCTTTAGGCTTTGCAAACCAGCCGTGAAAAGTTTGATGCACAGCGAACTGGCAATCTATTTGGACGCACGCAAGTTTCTTGATTTCGATTTTTGGACTATCATGAGCGAGCCGAAAAATCCTCAGATCATTATGGAGTTCACCATGAAATACTCATTCCTATGTTTGTTGGCTTTGATAACTTTCGCTACGACCGCAAGTGCACAGGAAGGTTGGGTGGATCTCTTCAATGGACAAGATTTTGACGGTTGGCAACAAGCCGGAGGCGAAGCAAAGTATTCGGTTCAAGATGGAGTAATCATTGGTGAATCGGTCCCGAATACTCCCAACAGCTTTATGTGTACTCAAAAGTTGTATCACGACTTTATCCTTGAGTATGAATATAAATGTGATTCGTCGCTGAACTCCGGTGTACAGTTTCGCAGCAACGTCTATGCAATTGACATTGTTGGTCCAGCGTCAGGTAAGAAGAAAGGTCGCAAGATTCCGGCTGGCCGAGTGCACGGATACCAATGTGAGATCGACCCGAATAAACCCGATCGCATGTGGGCTTCTGGTGTTTACGATGAAGCGCGTCGCGGTTGGTTGTATCCTGGTCAAGCGGGGGGAGACGCTGCGGCATTTACCGCACAAGGAAAGAAGACTTTTAAAGATGGCGATTGGAATAAAGTCCGTATTCAATGCGAAGGCGACCATATCCAAACTTGGCTCAACGGCGAACCGCGAGCGGATTTCAAAGATAGCTTGACCTCGCATGGAATTATCGCCTTGCAAGTTCATGGCATAGGCAAAAATCAGAAGGCCATTGGCACTAAAGTGATGTGGAAGAATCTTAAGATTAAGGAACTCTGATCCGAATTAAATTCGGGGGCATTGAGGCTCCTGCAAACCGGATTATGTAGAATACATAAATGCAAGTTTGAAGGTGCGCTACGAGAGTGGTGCACCTTCTTCGTGGGGGGCCGAAGAATTGCGTATGTGATGGTGCATTCTGAAGCGCCCAAGCGCTTTATCTTGTCGCGATTTGATAAATAGCAACACCGAGTTCGGTTCGCGAGGTTCGTGATCCCCAAGCTCTTGTGAATCCAGCCGATTAGTTCAGACCGGTGCGTTTTTTACGGCCTATGTTTTCTTAAGGCTTCTTTGAGACTGAGCTGTAGTCTCATTGGCCTGTGTTGTTGAGTGAGTCGCTTTTCCGAACTTCGGTCATTTCTGATTCGGAGGGTTGGGAGTTTTTGATGTTCTACTACCATACAAGCACGATCGGGCAAACGCTGCCGCCACGAGGAGGCTTAACGGCCCGCAAAGTTCTTGATGGTAGCCATTTGAACAGGATGCAAAACGGATTCCGGAGCCTGCAACACCAGACGCCAGGTCGCGAGTTCAGTGTAGCAAGGTTCATCGCTCGCCTACTGCGGCGAACCGAGTTGAGCTTCACGTTCGATCTCGAAGAGTCTAAGAATTCAAAGGGACGAGAGATTCGGCAAGTAGTTGGTTGGTTAGATGTTCAACTGCCAGCTGCACTGGAAGCTAGACTCGTGATTCGAGTTGGATTGCCAGTGGAGCAAATAACTGACGAAGCAATTCGAAGCATCGAAACTGACGTCCGCATTCAATTCTACGTTCCAACCGAGACGAACTGCAAGTTAGATTGTTACGCTACGGCCACGCCTGAAACGTCTCCAGTTGCCCGAATTACTTCTCATCCGATTCCGCTGACGCAAGTGACTCCGGCAAGTTCCTGACCTAGGTGCGGTTGCTGTTCTGTCGCGCCATGGTGGACGATATTGCTTTGAGCATTGCGCCGGATTTATTTAGAGTCTCTTGGAACTCGACCGCTGGCACGCTATCGGCTACGATTCCTGCTCCAGCTTGTACGTAGATTTTATCATCGGTAAACACGATGGTTCTTAGCGCAATGCAAGTATCCATATTGCCCGAGTAATCGATGTAGCCCACGGCGCCCGCATAAGGGCCTCGTCGGTGTGGTTCTACTTCGTCGATGATCTCCATTGCACGAACTTTGGGGGCGCCGCTCACAGTACCGGCGGGCAAGCAGGCCTTCATCG
>JBCCEO010000441.1:0-6923 GCA_039030255.1 Planctomycetota bacterium
CGGGCGTCGGCGCGGATGATCAAGTTGAGTTGTACCTTCTCTTCAACCTTACCCAGCGTGCCATCTTGAAGCTGCTGTTGGAAGTCGATGAATGAAACCTTAGGCGACGTTCCTGCCAACGATTCTTCTCGACTGACGTCAGATCGCGACTCTGCAAGCTCACGAGCCTGAGCAATATCATCGAGTACATAGAATCGATCGCCGGCTCCAGGCGCTGTGTCTAAGCCCGTGATGTTGACCGGCATCGACGGTCCGGCTTCTGATATCTGCTTGTTCGGATGTAGCGTGTCGTAAATTGCTTTGACGCGACCATAACTGGTGCCGCATAGGACAACGTCGCCGACGCGGAGTGTTCCGTTTTGAACAACAACTTTGGCGATCACACCGCGATTGGAGGCTTGTTCAGATTCCATGCAGACGCCGATTCCAGGCCGCGAGGCATTGGCTTTGTACTCGTGCAATTCGGCTACTGTGAGCAAAGTCTCGAGCAAGTCGTCCATGCCCTCACCGCTAATGGCACTTGTCTTGACAACCTCGACATCGCCACCCCACTCACTCGGTGTAAGTTCGTGCTCGGTCATCTGGGTCAACACGCGGTTGGCATCAACGCCAGGAATGTCAACTTTATTGAGCGCGACGACTATCGGAACACCTGCAGCCTTGGCGTGGCTGATCGCCTCTTCCGTTTGAGGCATAATGCCGTCATCTGCTGCGACAACCAAAACTGCAATATCCGTAACATTTGCACCGCGGGCACGCATCTCAGTAAATGCTTCGTGGCCTGGTGTGTCGACGAACGAAATAATCTGTCCATCTTTTTCGACTTGGTAGGCTCGGATGTGCTGGGTGATACCACCCGCTTCACCATCAACGACCTGGGTACCAATCAAGTAGTCCAACAGGGAAGTCTTACCATGGTCCACGTGACCGAGAAACGTCACAATCGGTGGACGAGACGTAAGGTCTTCAGGTGCATCTTCGCTGGTTTCTATCGCGTCGATTACCCCTTCCTCAAGCGATTCTGGTTGCTTGAACTCAAGCTCAACTCCCAGTTCTAGAGCGACCATTTCGGCGAGTTCGGTTTCTAGATTGGAGTTGATCGTTACCCCGTGGCCCATTTGCATCAAGGTTCCGACGACCCGACCCGCCGGAACCCCTGCGGCTTCAGAGAAACTCCGTACTGTGCAGGGAAGTTCTAGAATTGCTTTTTCTTTTCGCGGCGCTGCAGTGTTTGTGCCTTTGCGGACAAGCCGTTTTCCAGATCGGTGTGGCCGTGAGTCGTCGTCACCAGCTTCAATGCCACGTCCGCGACGTCGTCGTTCGGCGCGTGCAGCCGCGATGCCGGCGCCTTTCTTGCGCCCCTTGCCGTCTTCGTCCTCGCCTTCACGATGACGTCCCTTGGCACGATCCGCTGCGTCTTTGAAGCCCTTAAGTCCGCCCGTTTTGGCACCCGGCCTAGCACGGCTTTCCGAAGCTGCTGCCTGTTGCTGCTCCATTTGCTGCTGAACAGGTGCCTTCATGCCTTGCTTTTGGCCCGAAATATCATCTTTGGTAAAGCGGATTTCTGGCCGCTGTGGAGCAGGACCTGTAGACTTTGGCTTGGGAAGCGGTTTGTCCGATTTTGGCATTTGAGCCATTTTTACTTTGATAACCGGTTCCCGCTTTCCGGGCCGCTTGCGTTCTTCCTTAGCTGGCGCATCGCCCGAATTCTTATCCAGACTTCTAACTCGTCCAGAGGCACCACCGGAACTTATGTAATCGTCCCGCGAAATCGGTCTATCTGTCTTTTCCTCTTCGCCTGCAGCAGGAGTCTCTTCAGCCACAACTTCCTGGGGTGGCTCTTCCGATACCGCTTGTTCTACTTCCATTTCTTCTGGCTCTTCTTGAACCAGTTCTTCTTCCGCTTGTTCTACTTCGGTTTGAGTCTTTGACCGAGCGGGGAGATCAAGAACGCGAGGTTTGTCGGTCCGCGTTGTGGTAGATGGCCGGATTGGTGAGTCCATACGCGTAGGCGCAGGTGCTTCTTCTGACTTTCCAGCGCCAGCTAGATGCTTTTCCAGCTTTTCGACCTCATCGTCTTCCAGGCTGGCAAGCGCAGAACCCTTATTCGGGATTCCGATTTTGGTGCAGAGCTCTACGAGCTCCTTGCTGTCCATGGCTAGCTCTTTGGCTAACGCGTAGATGCGTTTCGGCACGTGTAATGGTTCCTAGGGGAATCTATAAATCGATGAACGGTGTCCAGTCGCTAGAACTCCGTACATAACTCACCCATACACGCGGCGTGTCATCTACATAGACGATTCTCCTGTTGGAGAAGCGTCAACCCGGACAACGATCGAACCAACCTGGTTGATCGCTTCATTTCCGACCAGAGTTTTAATTCCGATCGGTAACATCGCTCTTGTCCATGGTTTCCTCGGGAGCACTAACAACAAGCGTCCGAACTCGGACGCTTGATCCATGTGAACTATTCAATTGTTGGTGGAGTAGACCTCGTCGGCCTAACTCCTATTCATCAGCTGTCCAAATTGGAGCCAATGATTTATTCATTTTCGGCTGTTTTATCTGAAACTGTAGTTTCCGCACTCTCAGAAGCTTCAGCCGTTGGTGCGACTTCTGGCTCTGTGGAGCTTGTAACTTCAGTTGCGGCCTGAACCTCCGCACTCGCAGGCTCTGCTGCCGCTGGTGTACTCGTTTTCGGAGGAGCTGCAGCGGCATTTTGAGCTGCCAGTTGCTCCTGTTCTTTCTTCAATCGCTTTTGTTCTTCTGCGATTTGTTCCGCCTCAAGAGCACGTACATCGGCTTGTTCGACGATTGCGTCCACCTGCTCTTCGGTCATTTCGCCCATATCCATGAGGGCGTCCGGCTCGATAACTGATAAGTCATCGTACGACAAATAGCCCTGTTCCACTAGTCGTTGGGCCAAATCATCAGTCATTCCTTCCAATTCCATGAAGGCTCCAACTGCTCGATCAATTTGTTCTTCCAGCTCTCCAGCTGTCATTATCTCAATGTCCCAGCCTACCAACTTGCTGCCAAGTCTCACATTTTGCCCGAACTTCCCGATGGCCTGGGACAGCTGGTCATCTTTAACCAGGACAATTGCTCTACCAATCATATCGCAGAGCAATACCTGCTCTACTTCAGCTGGCTGCAGAGCACTCGGGATTAGGGACATTGGATCATCGCTCCATCGGACAATGTCGATCCGCTCACCAGCTAGTTCGCTAGTAATATTCTTGATTCGGTTGCCTCGCACACCTACGCAGGCTCCCACACAGTCCACACGTTGGTCGGAACTGTTCACTGCAACTTTGCTCCGATGGCCCGGTTCGCGGCTGATCGCCTTGATTTCGATCACACCTTCAGCAATTTCTGGGATTTCTTGCTCGAAAAGTCTCTGGACCAACTGTGGCTTGGTGCGGCTCAAAATCACCTTCACACGGTTGCCGGCAGCCTTGACTTCGTAGACAACTGCGCGAATTCGGTCTCCATTGTGATACGATTCGCCGGAAATTTGTTCGCCACGTGGAAGAATTGCTTCCATATTCCCGAGTTGCACTGTCGTGACACCGCGCTCGCTACGCTGGACCGTGCCAGTTACCAACTGGCCAACTTGGTCGTGCCATTCATCAAGCTGCGAGTCACGTTCCGCTTCTTTGATTTTTTGGATGATAACTTGCTTGGCTGTTTGGGCTCCGATCCGTCCGACGATTTCGGCTTGGTCCAGGCTTTCCCCGTCAACGAAGGCGGTGAGTGCTCCGGTTGAGCGGTCGATCGACATCGAGATTTCCGCCTCCTCTCCACGAAATTTGCGCACCGCGGTCACCAACGCTGCCTCAATGGCAGTGAAAACGATTTCGCTATCGATGTTTTTCTCACGATGAAGCGAATCGGCGATTCTGAGTATTTCAGAGGGATTCATGCGGCATTCGTTGAAGTGAAGTCTTCACAGAGGCTCCTTCGGCCGGATGCTCCAGACCGATAGGGCTCAACGTTGCGAGAGCCAACTAGGTTGGTATCGATAAAATTTCCTACGCGAGCAGGAAATCTTCGATGGTTTTCATTCGGCCGACAAACCGTCTGCGCAATCGGATCTGTCAGTAGTCGCACAATGGTATCGGCGGATTTGCCCACTGTCAACGCGAGCTCGGATTTGATTTGCTCGAGCCTGCGATTGTTAGTCTAAGAACTTGCCGATCAGCAGTCCGCAAGCCTGACCTTGCGAAGTAAAACTACTGTGCAAGAACGCGTCGCCAGCTTGCGCATTTGGGGCAGCAGGTTGCCACTGGATGGCGTCCAGCGGGTTTTGCAGATTTAGAATCGGAAAGAGCTGCCCATGCTCAAGAGCCAGCATGCTACAAATCAACTCAACTGCAGCGCTGCCAGCTCCAAGGTTCCCAAAGTAGCTCTTGGCGGCTGTCACGGGCACGTTGGAATCCGCTAAGACTTTGTTTAAAGCTAGGGCCTCGGCCAGATCCGTGCGCGGAGCGCCTAAACCTTGGGCGTGGACATGCCAGTTTTGAGGAAGTTTGTTGCAGACATCTAGCGTTTTTGTCAGGGCAAGAGCGATTGCTTGTTGCAGGTGGTCTTCGCCCGCCGAGTCGCCAACCATAGCAGCTCCTGCTCCGAGCACTTCGCCCCAAATTTTGGCCCCACGTGCCTTTGCACTTTCAAGCGATTCCAACATGATTGTGCCAGCGCCTTCGCCAAGCACCATCCCAGTGGAAGCCTGATCGAAGGGACGTGACTTAAGCGGCGACTCTCCATTCTCTTTGGCCACTGCTTCATTAAGTATTGCTTGTTGAGTGCGAAGTGGATGCAAGCGAGTTCCGGTTGCACCCACCAGCATGACGTCTGCTGCACCACGTTGGATGATCGAAGTTGCCTCCAGCATCGCAAGATTCATACTTGCATCCCGATCGGTGATTGCATTGTTGGGGCCGCGAAAATCGTTGTAAATCGAAACGTGGCTGTTCGGCATATTTGGCAGATACTTGAGTAACCAAAGTGGGTTTACTTTTGGCAACCCGAACTTGGGCCAATCTCCAATTCTAAATTCGCCGCCTCGCTCTTCCCTGCAATTCTGCATTCCATCCATGTATTCTTCAGGACGCGTGAGAATATAGTCGCATCCGTAAATGCAGCCGCAGCGAGTGGGGTCGCGTTCCTCGCCTAATCCTGAGTGCGCAAGTGCTCGTTGCGAGGAGGCTACGCCTAACTCGATTTCACGGCACATGACTTTCATATTCTTCTTGATCGCGCGTTGGAGCTTCTTCTCGAGTTCTCCATAGTTTTCAATATTGCCTGTGAACGCTTTGCATTCACCGCCCGACTGGAATCCAAGAGAGGAGCATTTCATGGAATCAATGACGGAGATACCGGAATGGCCATCCGAAAGAGCTTTCCAGACTTCGTCTAGGTCCGATCCGATGGGGCTGACGAGACCCATTCCGGTAACAACAACTCGAGTTGGACTTGTGGACATAGAGGCAAATAGTTTGTGGTGGAGTCAGACGGAAAACGGTAGGGCAGTGGCCCACAGTTAGTGAGTCTTACCTTGATCTTTGGCAATTACCAGCGTGCATCGACATGCGAATTCCATACTTATTCTGAAATCCTCGAATGGGCGAAAATCCCTGAACAGTCGGACGATTCGCTGGGATTGCTTCGGGAAGTTCTCTGCTATCCCAGTTTCGCCCACGAATCCTCTGTCGGCAACCGAAGCTGAAGCAAGTCAATGAAAAAACCCCGCTAACCTAGTGCAATTCGGGTTTTCAAGGATCCTTAGTATCGGCCACGACTCAGTGGGCTGGTAGCTCGGGCGCTTTGGCTGGCTGCACCCGCGTTTGGCAGCGAGTCAGCCGCGTCGCCTCGGTATTCGATCATTAGTAGTGCGTCGGCCCGCGTTCCCGAACCGGAAAAGATGCGGTCCAATCCAAGTACTCCGCCACCGCCGAAAAGGGTATTGTTGGGCTCAGAATTCGGCGCTGCGACCACTCCGCAGCTGAGCAAGAGTACTTGATCACTAGGCCAGCGGAAGCGCTCATGGAGACGCCAGCTCGCGACTTGGGGAACGTTGATCTGGCCAGCGTAGGCTTGACCGTTGCCAAGCGGCAAATCTAGATCGACGTTGGTCAGCTTTTCTACTTGGTCGATATTGCACTTTACGACGAGGTCGACTTCCTGACGGTCTACGCTCAGTAGCGGACTAAGCTGCAGGCGATAGCCTTCTCGCATTTCGCCAGTCACAGGCATATACGGGGGCCAGGCTCCCTGTACAGCTTGGAAATCAGAAACGTAGTTGCGGCCGCGAACTTGCTCCAGCACTTGAGACTGCCCGTTGTGAACCACCATATCGACTGAACTAAGCTCGCGGTAGTCGGCGCGGGATCGCAGCATGGACATCAAAATCGCAGCGTTTTCCTTGGAAAGTAAGTACGCTTGAACACCCGGCGATTGAGCCTGTACGCTGCGCATGAGCGCCGTTGCTCGGGTGCGCCAATTTGGATTTCCAACGGCAAGAATGCGTAGTCCATAAGTTTGAGTTTCGGTCGTGCCGTTGACGAACTTCTCATGGATGGCACTCACGACTTCTTGCATTTGTTTGTTATGGTACACGCGTAGTGTATTTCGGTCAGCGTTGAGAACTCCAAAGGGATCGGTAAACCAAACGTCTGTGCCCGTCTCTCGAAGTACCCAGTCGATGATTGCCTGCTGGGGCCGGTCGATCGTTTTGAGTTCCTGGGTGTAGGGCTTCAAATCATAGGTTTTCCAAAACTGGCCCGCATTATTGGGAAGTTCAACCTTGGACGTACCGCCACCCGTCCTACCGGATTCTCGGCCTCCTCTTGCTGGAGGTCGACGAAGGGCTGGGCGAGTGTCGTTCCCGCACCCAGCAACAGGACGACGGGCAAGGTCGC
>JBCCEO010000442.1:0-6920 GCA_039030255.1 Planctomycetota bacterium
CTTGTGGCGATGTACCCTGCCTGCGCGAAGAATCGGCAAGTCTGGTTACAGCGTTGGCGAAACAGATGGAAGATGCACTCAAAGAACAACTTGATGCAGCGATCGAAAAGAAAGAAATTGCCAGCCAGCTTTCAGCGCGAAAAATTGCGCACATTTTGATGATGCTCGGAAATGGGCTGATGAGCCATGCTCGAAACCCAAACGCGAAATCTTCATCCAAAGGCTTGATGGCTCACACTTATCGAAAAATCGCGCCGCTCGTCTCCTAGCTTGAAGGGCTGCGGGTAAGATTGTGTGACGATTTCTTGTAATCCAGTACGTGATGACGAATCGGTCGCTCGAGAAACTGTTTTGCCAATCGATGCATACTTTTGTGAGCCGGTAGGTTATGACGAATCGGACTCTCGGCTTGCTTGCGAACACTCCGCTCGTCGGTATGTACTTTCGTCAAAATACGGCCGAGCATTTAAGAACTACTTCGAAGCGAGGCTTGGGGATAGTGCCCAAGCCTCTTGAACTCCTTCGAATAGTTACGTTATGCCTTATGTCGGCTCCGCAAGAGCTTTGAGAAGTCAATCAATATTTTTGGATTTTAACGTCGCGATCTGACGTCGGAAGAGCCCGTCGCGCTACGCATGCAATTGTTTGTAATTAAGGTTCCCGACTCGCCGCGGCCAGCGGCTGTAATTACTAGATGCAATTTAGGCATTACAAGTTTCTAGTGTTTGCTTCTGTCGTTTTCTGCATGTCGTTTTCTGCACCAAAACGGCTCGTCGTTCCAAGTCTTACAATTAGCGTTAAGGCTGCAATTCTTTTGATCGTATTATCGGAAAACGGCTCACTGAGGCGCAGCATGAGCCATGTTTCACAGCAGGCAATGGCTGTAAAACTTTGGGTACGGCCCAAACATTCGCGACCTGATATTGGCTTGAATCATCAAAGCTGAAACATCAGCGGGTTTGACGCCGGCTCAGGAAAAAAATCGATGCATGTTGCAATTCGAGAACACAGAAAATAGTGCAAAAAAAAATTGCGAGTAGAGATGAATCGCAGGAAACGAAACCAAAATCGGTCCGGGGTCGCTGTAGTTGAATTTGCCGCAGTCGTTCCTGTTCTCACAATAATTTTCCTAGTTGGGATGGCGTCGATCCACAAAGCGTCTCTAACGCATGACCTTCAATCGCTAGCCCATATTGGTGCGGTCTATATGAGCGACCCGGGGGCTAACCCAACGGACATAAAAAACCACCTAGGTACGTATTCGCAAGAAATAGGTATCGACTCGGTCAACGTCTCCATCGAGCTACACTCGGCAGAAATCTACAAGGTGACCGTACAGGCACCGTCGGATGCCAACAGCGCGGGCCTATCGTTTGGAGGCGAAAACTTCTTGTCTGCTAGCTCCTACGTCTATCGCCCGGATAATTAGAAATGAACAATGACAGTCCGATCTACGAGTTTTCGCCAAGGGTAAAGCCAGCTAATCGGAGAATTTACATGAGGCGTCACGGAGCCGTCATGCCTCTCATGGCTGTTGTTCTTGTCGCCTTAATTTCGGTTTTGGCACTATCGCTAAATGTAGCTTGGCTTCAGCTCCAGCAGACTCGTCGACAATCAGCTGCGGATTTAGCTGCGATGTCCACGCTCCGTCATTACGTTGCAACGGATGTAGCATCCCCTAATCTGTCTAAGCAAATTGGATCCGATATCCTTGTTCTAAACGATGCAGCAAACTCGGATATTTCGCGGATTTCCCTCGGATATGTTGACGACGTGACTCAACGGAATTCGTCTTTCGTTCAGGACCCGTTGAACGTCACTGCCGTGAAAGTGAGTAGGATCGGCGGAAGCGAAGCCGAGGTTCCAGTCTTCTTCAATAGGCTGGTTGGAATGGATGAGGTCGAGATTTCAGGGGAGGCTGTAGTTGCTTATCCGCCAGTGGAAGTTGTCTTATGCCTTGACGCCTCCAGATCGATGAACAGGTTCGCTGAATCGTCAAGTACATTTAGTTACGCTGGGATCCATGGCCCGCCATTACCGCCCAGCCGATGGTTCGCGCTTCGAGACACAGTAAACCAGTTCCTGCAACAGGTTGAAAACAAGAACCCAAATACCCGTGTCTCGTTAGTTACCTTTGGGGGAGGACGAGTCCATAAGATACTCCCAAGCCCACTAGACTTCCAAGTTGTGCGAACAGAAGTCTCGCTAGCAAGAATCAATCGAGCGGCAATCCATAATGTATTTAACGGATACGCTAGCTATCCTGCGCTTGGATTCGGTACTTTTATCTATGATGGCATCGAAACCTCACTAAATATTTTGCAATCCCAGGGCAACTCCCAGGCCAAACGATTTGTAATATTACTCAGTGACGGCCTCCAAGCCACGATGGGGCAAAGTCGACCTGCACCGCGGGTGGCTGCAATTCGAGGTAGAAACGTTGGCATCGAAATCCACACGATCAATTTTCAAGACAAATCAAACCCGGAACTAACTGCAGTTGCCCGAGAGGCTAACGGGCTCGCCCTGGATGCCTCCAATAAGGTGCAGTTAGAAAACGCATTTAATCAATTGCTTGATGAGTTTGACGTTAACTTGACGCAATAGCTCTCTACCGTTTACTGGATAAAGAAAATGTCTCGAAGCAAACGCAAGGCTAGACTTGGGGCGACGACGGTTGAGTTCGCCATTGTCCTGCCAGTAATCCTTATCTTCATGTATGGACTCTTAGAAGTGTCGATGGCCTACCGCACCGTCGCCGGAATACGCACTGCCTTCGTTCAGGCAGGGCGGGAGGCTTCAATTCTTACAGCTAGCAATCAGTCGATCCAGACAAAGATGACGGAGTCGCTAGCTAGATGTGGAGTCAATCAACCAGAAATCCAGATCAGCCCCCAAAACATCGATTCCTCTACCATCGAAATAGAAATCTTCTTGAGAGTTGCTCCTGTAGAAGACAATGGTTTCGCTATTCGCAAGCTATTTACGAATCCCATCGAACGTCGGGCAACTTTCAAACGAATTCTTTGACTGAGCTTACTCCGCGCTCAATACAAAGGCTGAAATCTACCGCGATTCCAGCAATCCTACGCTAGATGCTAAACAACGCAGAACTATGCTCCGCCTATTCAGACGGCCTCGTTGCAAGAAGATGGGGCTTACTTTGCGGATGCATATTGACGTTTTCAAAACACCATTCTGGACTATTTGCGAGCTAGTATTCTGACTCTAGCAAGTGTGGACTCCGTTGGGAGCAAATCCTTGGCAGCTCCAACGTGAGGTGTGGAGAGTCTCGGTGGATTGCTGTCACGAACGGCTGACAAACCACCAGGACGCACTCGTTTTTCAGTCGGTCTACCGGGGGCTCCATGCGATCCAGCCTTCATGACGTAGGGTAAGCGGCAGCTGCTCAAGGAAGCCAACACAGTTATGCTGAATTGGCAAAATTTTGTCGGAGGCCGCTGTGCCGGCGAGTTATCACTACCCCGATTTATCCTGTGCCCCGAGGATTATCGCAATCCGCAATGCAGAACTTTTGGGATGTGATTATCCATGAATGAGCGTCGATGACATTAAACACCTTTGTCGGCCAGAAGAATCGGGACCGACATCTTGAGCAGCAAGCACATGCCATATGTTAGGTGGCGTGTTGCGCTACGCCCCGCAACCCTGTAACGTTCTGTCATTGGCTAATTCAAGAATGTGACATCCTGGCGGATCATTCTCGGAGCTCGCAATTTGCTGCTTCCCGAAGAATACAACCTCGAAAATCCTAGCGCGTGAGCGATAATCTCGGCGTCAAACCGCGTTGCGCAACCGAAGACTTACGACTACACGCGAACCGAATGAGACTAATTCTCCAAAGCTCTGTTCACCAGTGCGTCACTAACAGCGACGAGAGTATCAGGATCCATTGCATCCAGGATAATCTTGTCAGCTGACTGCAACTTCACGTCAGAAGGATTACGCTGCCAAAAGAATATTGGCTTTAGCTTGGCGTAGTTCTTAATCACTTCTGCCTGAGTCGCTTTCGTCCCATCCATGTGAAAAAAGGCAATCTTACTCGCCGAGAGCGGGACGAAGTCTGTGCCGGTTGGAACATTGACCGTATAAGTTTGTTGTACCTCCTCCGTAACCGGAGCAGCGACCGTTACCTTCTCCTCGATCTCTTTCCCGTTGATAACTCGCTTCACAACCCTTTCCTGATTCACCATTCTCGTCACTTGTACTTTGCGAGTTCGGATCTCCATCTGAGTTTTCAATTTGAAAATCATACGGTCCTCGTCATCGCCCTTGTCTAGTTTCGCATAAACCAGCTTTTGCAACTGAAAAGGCGAGTCAGCATTTTGAGCACGAGCACTGTGAGGTAAGCTAAGTGTTGCAGCTGCGAAAACGGCAATAATTGGGACGCGTGAAAGCGCAGATCGAAACCGGGCGCCGTTGGCCGAAAATTGGTATTCAAACATGATTGTTCTCACAAGATCCAGTGTCAATAATGGTTGATCAAATTGATCTCTCCAAGCGATCGCCAAAATGTGGGGCCTCATATTTCGGCTTCCGCTGCATCTTCGATCTACTCCTTGCGCGAGAGAGAGCGCCATAAATTCTAACGGGAAAAGCAGCGCGAACGTAGAAGCTGACTCAGATTCGCCGCTAGCGGCATAACTTCACGCACCGGAGTCAAACGGACCAAGAGCCGACTAAATTGGCTTTCTAGAGTTGAGAAGTACCGCAACCACTCCAACTCGTCGAGCTCTATTCAGATCACCGACTTAGACACGTCGACGAATAAACAATCCGAGGCCGGCAATCCCAAGTATTGGCGCCGCCAAAGTCGCGGTTGAGTATGAAGTTGTTCGCCGTGTTGGAGGTCAGACTGGTAAACGTGGTAGTGCTGATCCCGTTGTAACCTTTGGCGGTGTTGCCATAGGCCAAATCTACTCGGCTAATCGTGCCGTCACCGAGGGCAGTGACATCCACCACGTCGGGTCAGAAAGAAAGTTGATGCCATTGATCAGCGCAGTGTCAGCAGCGAGTGTATTGCCGTTCAGATTCATACTGCAATACCGCTGACTGGTTGCCCGTCTCACTCGTGATCGTTTTCATCGTCGCAGCACCCCGTTCGCGCTGGAAGAATCCAACATGGTTACCAGTACCCTCGTCGCCAATGCTATCGCCACGGATGTGCCAGGAACTATCGATGGTTCCCGCCAAGAAAGCATTACCAGACACATTAGCTGTTGAAGACTCGAAATCACCATTCCCGACTAACCTGCATACGCAGCCCCGCTTAGGGCACCCAACAGTGCGCGTAGCAAAGGTGTCAGTTTAGCCATGACAGGAGTACAGCTTGGGTAAATTGCGTGAGTTAGGAGTGCTAATCTGATCGCGCAATAAGGTCAACCTTTCGTAGCAGCGTCGGGCTCAAGCCCCTTCGGACTTGACTCTCAGAGCGGCTTGAGTCCTCCGGGCCAAGTCAACAAGAGAACCAGCCAATCCTGAAGCCCATCCCTCTGCTGGCGGCCCCTTCTCCACAATGTCGAAGCGGAGGTCGTCAGAACTTTCGCCCCCGAAGCAGCGGAATGCTTCGGAGCATGCGCAAAAGTATTTTTATTTTCTTCGGCGTCGTCTTAGATATTCTCGCCACGCCAGTACTAATAATACCCACTTTGAGGGTCACCTGAATACTGTTCTTCATTTGAACCAGTTTCCAAGGCAAGCCACCTGAGCCCGCCGGCACTACTCAGGTGCTCTTTAATTCAAGAAATTCCAACGATAAAGGAAAACCCATGTCTACCCAAACCAGTCTGACCTCCGTGACTTCCGATCCTAAGCCCCAGCAGGGACAGAAGAATCGTTCCAGCGGCAATTTTAGCACCGAGAATGCACCAGCCGATACGAAGTCCTTAATTTTCAACATCGCTACCAGCAATCCGAACTACGATTCGATCGTCTTCAATGTCATGGAGGACAAATCAATGCAGCCGGACCCGATCGTCTATTCCAACTTACGAAATGGTTCCGTTGTAGCTTACCAATCAAGCCGCAGCCTCTATATCGCCGATCCGTCGGGAGCGGGCGGTGAGACCTTTGTAGTCGAAGTTTCGGCCAGCAGCAGCTAGTGGTCGATCTACAAAAACAAGGGCTCGCTTGGAGCACGTAATTGCACTCTAGGCGAGCCCATTTGTTTTGCCCGCACATCTTAGACGATCGATGTGCTGTGATGCCCCCAATTTTTCACCCTCTACCGGAGTTTGCAATGTCACCAGTCGTCCTTCAGCCAGATTTTTCCAACGCTCAACAGTTCATCAACGGTTTGTATGATCCGCGCGACTATTCTGCAGTACAGTCAGCAGTACCCAACGGAGAACTCGAAGCGACCATCGCAGACCCAACCAGTCGCGGTGTAATTTTGAATTCCTGGTTACAAGCCTGGAAGTATGCAGCCGACAACGCCTCTGCAGATCCGATTCAATCCACGGATCAAGCACTCATCCTGTTCTTGGCTGACTATATCAAGGAGACGGGACTGTATTTCGCCGCCCCACAACTTACCCGCGTGGGCAGCACTTCAGAAGGTCACCTTTCCAAGAAACATGATGTCCCCGTTTATGCAAATGCGGGATATCAGCTCCTATCCTTCTTCCACCAAGGCGACTGGGTTTTTGGCTCATTTGACGAACAAGGCGTCGTGAGCTCCGCCGCTCCGGAAGGATGCGTCTCCGTTGCCGAGTTCCTAGCACTCCTTTATTGCGGAGCGCACTGTGTTGTAATTAATTCAATTGAAGACAGCACGCATCCGGCACCTAACTTCCAGGACAAAATGTGCACGTTCGCCGATAATCATGGCATTGCTGTTTCACATGACCCCGGAAATTCGCATTACACACGTACCGTCAACACATCGGGAAAATATTGGC
>JBCCEO010000443.1:0-6912 GCA_039030255.1 Planctomycetota bacterium
AGCTGCTTCATCATGTACTCCAAAAAAATCGTTGAAAGAACAAGCATGATAGCTGGATCCCAGGCTTGGCGTTCGTTTGCGGGCCGAGTAGTCAAATGATCTAGCTGGTTTGCCACACGTTTTGGACAAAAGAAGGGCTGCGAACGTGCCGCCTCCGAGCGAAGATGGTCTTGAACAAAGTTGCGTCCTTCCTCACCAGAGAATACTGTGAAAGGAGGTGTATCAAATGGATGTTTTGGACGTAGATATACTTCTTCGGTAACATAGTCGCGCACGCATTCTCGCAACAGAGGCTTGTCTCGCCTGAGCGAGATCATAACGCTGTGATCTACCGTGGCCAGAAATTCCCAAAGCTTATGGTCGAGAAATGGAACTCTGCCCTCTACAGAATTCGGCATCTCAGTACCATCACCAAGCGTCTTTAAGATGTAACCAGCCAGTGCTAGGCTCGTCCATGCGTTTCGCGAACTTGACACGCACGCATGCCTGTCTGCGTAAGGTTTAAACAAGACTTCCATAGAATCCGTTGTGTTCGTAGACCCATGAAAATCAGGGTGTAGCAGCTGATGGACCTTATGCGCCAAAGTCGCTTTTGCGGAAATCCACTGTGGCAGGTATCCAAATTGCTCAGCAACCGACTCGAGCGGAATTGACTCTCCGCAAGGTAACATCATGCCCATCGAGCTTAAGTCGTGCTCAATGATCTGGCCTGGAGTCTCAATGCCCTGAAGATTCCAGACGTCAATTCTAAGGTGACTGTATCCAAAGAAGGCTTCATCGGCACCTTCCCCCGTAAGTACGACCTTGAAGCCTGACCTTTGAATTTCTCGATGCAGCAAATACTTGGCCGCCACATGACCATTGATCGAGAGCCCTTCGCTTGCCCGCACGGCAACAGGTAGCGACTCAAGCAGCTGGGACTGCGTCAGTTCCACTTCGTGAAAGTTGGCTCCAAGGAAACTCGCAGTTCTCTTTGCAACATCCAGTTCGCTATAGCTCGATTCAGGAAAACAAATCGAAAACACGTCGATCGGTTCGGAGAGTATTCTCGATGCGATACCGGCAACTGAGCTAGAATCAAGCCCTCCACTCAGTTGGAAGCATATCTTTGCGTCGGACCTTAGCCGACAATTCACTGCATCTTCTGTGCGTTGCCGGCAAGCGTCCATGATACTCTGCGAGTCCATGGATCTATCGAACTTAAATTCTGGGATGATCCAAAAAGATTTGACATCGACCTGCTCTCCCCGGGCCAAAAGAAAGTGCCCCGGCGGTAGCATCTGAATATCGGCGAAGAGCGTACGATTAGAAGGCAAATACTGTGCGCTAGATGCAAAGCTGAATGCAGCGTGATCCCATTTGGCTGGTACGCCAGCAGCAAATAAAGCTTTAGCCTCAGAAGCAATCATCAGCTCACCAGATTCACGCCGACAATAGAGCAAAGGTTTCACTCCAAATCGATCTCGCGCCGCAAACAATCGGCGGCGCTCCTCATCCCATAAAACGAAAGCAAACTCGCCTCGCAAGAAAGAAAGACAATTGACGCCATGATTCTCGTAGAGGTGTAAGACGAGCTCACTGTCTGATCGCGTAGAGAAACGATGAGAATCGGATTCCAGTTTTTGACGCAAGAGTTGGTCGTCGTAGAACTCTCCATTCACTACTGCCCGCAACGTACGATCTTCGTTGTGAAGCGGTTGCTGGCCTGCCGATGGCGCCACGACGCTTAGACGCCGATGGGCAAGCCCCACAGTTTTATCGTCAGACCAATAGAAGCCCTCACCATCTGGTCCGCGATGCTGCAGTGCTGTTGCTCCGCATCGCAGCTTCGTTTCGATGTCGGGAACTCCTTGCGAGGAGTAAATCGCGAACACACCACACATCAACGATTACCGTTTGCAGAGATGGATGCAAGTTGTGGACGAATGAAAGTTTTGGATGACTCGTTCTCGCTAGCGTATTCAAAAGCTTCTTCAAAATCACTCAAACCAAAGGCTGGGCCAACAAGATCCCGCACTTCCACCTCTCCCGTTGTCAGAAGATCAAGCGCTTTGTCAAATCGACCATAGTTGACGCACTGAAATTTTATGTTCTTCGGTAACAACTCTGCTAAAGTGAGCTCAATTGGAACTTGCTGTCGACTTTTCAAAATGACGAGACCACCGGGTTTTACGGAACGAACGAGTCCACGAATCGTTTGCGTCGTCGCCAGAGTTTCGATCGCATAATCAAAGCAATGTGGTTCAAGCGATGAGAGGTCTTCAGGAGATGCCATTGCAACATTACTGAAGTCAAACGCTTGAAGAATCCTCTGTGTTAGCACCGCGATGCGGTTGTCGCCTAAGAGTAGGCCGCGCTGATCGCGTTTGATATCCGCATTCAGAACTGCCAAGGAGGCGGCAACAGGCTCCGCAAATGCTGCGACTTCGAATGGCAAGTCCTTCGAAATCTTATATACGGCCGAGCTTGGAACTTTGCAGATCTCGGCACACGCTCCATTGACGTCGAGCCCGAGGAACTGCGTTTGCTGGCAGAGTTGATCGTCACAGAACGGACAGTCCCCACAAGCAAGCACAGGATTGATTGCCACCCGATCTCCGCATACGACGTGCGTGACATCAGCTCCTACGCATTCAACTACACCAGCAAATTCGTGCCCAGGAACCAATGGAATGGCTACAGGAATCTTGCCGTCGTAGACTCGCAGGTCAGTGCGACATAGTCCGAGTGCTTCTACGCGTATCAACACCTCTTTCTTGTGCACCGATTCAACGGCACGCTCCTGGAGTGCTGGTCCTGATGCCTGCACAACAACCGCACGCTGTATCTGAAACTTTTCCTCGAGGTAAACTTCAGTCGCTCTGGAACTTAGGCTGGACTGCGAATTCAATTCCTGCTCCTTTTGAAAGAAGAGTACTGAGGCCCCTATGATATCCCATTTGGCTTCGCCCGACGTACGGCACAACGACGGCGCCAAGTACGACACAGCATTTACCGAACGGACACATCAAAGTCCGCTAAGGTTCGAGACGTCGGTGCCTGATGCTTTTGTTCAATTTTTTGCACGAGCTTGGATGGTTACCTGTTTTTTCTTCTGGTGTACTTGCCGGGCTAGACACACTGCAAACAAATCCAAGTCTTCACTTTCGATGATGCTGTATGTGAAACAAGTTCCATATCCGATAGCTTGCATCCGCTATCGGTTTGCCCTAGCAACGGCTCCAACTTAAAATAGACGATGGTCGTTATTTAGTTCGAAGGGTATTCAATCCGATGTGGAAGAAGATTTTCGGCATCACAATGCTGTTAGTTGTTTGGGATGCTGCGGCTCAAAAGTACTTTCCGACTCGTTGCAGCAACTGTACGGTCCACAGCTTCAATGTTCCGCAGGCAACGAATCTGAAGGCCTCGCAACGGGGACTCGGTGTTGGAATAGATTTCGAGGAATCCGGACTATACTCACAGTCGTTTTACTGTCCTTCGCAAGGAGGTTGAATAATGCCAACTTCCATCCAGCAAGATACATCCTTCGCCAGCTAGACATAGGGCCGCGCAAGAACCGCAGTCCTAGTTAGTGGTCCAACCTATCTAAACTAATTCGATGCAACCGACCACTTGCTCCGCCAATAACAAGATCGCCGCTGGGATGCACGACGAGAGAGTAAATACGCGATTCTCGTGATGAGCTATTTGCAGATGACTTGGTCCCGTTTGGTAGCTCTGTGACTTCGACGGTGTCGGGATCGATGACGAAGACGCGGCCGTTCTCGCAAGCGGCGTAGAGCCGGCTACCATCTGGTTTCCAAACAATGTCGACGGGACGATTGGGCAATCGTGCAAAACGGACAAGACGTCCAATGCTGGGCTGCCAAAGCCGCACGGTGCGATCCAAGCTGGCAGATGCCACCATAGGCAAACCTTCCTGATTCGGCCTCAGCTCCAGGTCACGCACGGGCTGCTTATGATTGGTCAAACTGCGCAGTACTTCCTGTTCGGCTAGATTCCACACACGCAAACTTTGGTCCAAGCCAGAACTGACGAGCAGCCTTTTTTGGGGCAGATAACTCAAAGCGGTTACACCGCGCGAATGCCCACGGAGGATAGAAGCCGGTTCGTCCTGACTACGATCGAGCATTGCAATGCCGTAATCCAAACTACAGCTTGCCAGATGTTGCTCGTCTAACCAAACGACTTGCATGGCGCTGTCGTCATGACAAAGAAAAACCCTTTCCGATTGACACTCGGGCCACGAAAAAAGCTCGACCACACCCTGCAAGGCTGGTTCTCCACCAGCGACGCCAAAGTGCTTTCCCTCTGGTGAAAACTCGATGTGATGCACGTTTGGGAATTCACATGCTATGGTTTTCTGCACCTGAAGCTCGGGCCATGAAAGAACGTGGACTCCAAGCTGCGAACCGGCAAGTAGACTCTTGCCATCCGGAGCGACAGCCAGCGCAACCAAGGGTGGCTCCTCAGCACGTGGCTGAGAAGCGAGAAGAAGGTTGCAGCAAATCAGGCAGACAAAAACAGTGCAAGCATACGCTCTTGAACGGAAACCACAAATGGAGATCGTATCGTAACTCAAGGGCTCTCCAGCGTGTGATACTAGTGATTCGTTGCAAACTCTTTCGAGTTCAGGAGGGCCCACAGAAAATCCTCTAGCAAACGATGTTGCTCCTCTTCGGACTGACATTGCTCTAGCTTCTGCTGCCAAAAACTTGCCTCATTGGCCATCGGCTCCCTAGCCAAGGCAATGTGATAAAAGACGGCGATGATCTCCATGGGTTTATTGCCAGTTTCGATCAGCGATTGCAATCTCCCTTTGGTTTTTCCAATGCGCGCGTTGAGCAGCGCGCCGTTGAGTAGATGTAGTTTTTGCGGAAGCCCACCGGCAGCTTCCATATTGTCTTCGCAAGATTCAGTGCGATCGCAACGGCCCAGCACATCTAAAGTGCGTGAGGAAGTTTTCGGATTCATCAGCGACACAGCTCGTGTACCTAACGTCTGATCTCCATACTTTTCGGGCAGGTCCAAAACATCGCTGATTGCATCAGCCATAACTTCTGGCGCAAGTGCTCTACCTGAGACGTGAGAATAAAAACGATCATCATAGGCGTTGGCTTCAAGCACTTGGGAGCTGCGTGCGTAAGCTTGACTCATCACAATCAACTTGAAAACATGACGCAAGTCATAGTTATTTTCGATAAATTCTTGAGCTAATCCGTCTAGCAAGTCAGGATGGGTGGCAGGATTGGTATCGCGAAAGTCATCAACAGGTTCGACGAGACCGCGGCCCATGGTATGCCTCCAAAGTCGATTGACGATGGCTTTGGCAAAGTAAGGGTTCTCGGGAGAAGTCAGCCAATTGGACAAGGAAACCAAATCGGAAACATCTTGATTGACGCTCATATCGCCAGCCGAAGTTTTGTAATCTAACGGTGCACCTGGAATCTTCGGGATAGCTGGTTCTAGCGTTCTTGGATGGGTGACTTCGCCTTCGGGTTTGGGCCGTACCATGTCCCCAAGCTGAACCTTCGCAAAGATGGCCGCCAATCCGTGGTAGTCATCCTGAGTCCAACGATCCAAGGGATGATTGTGGCAATTTGCACATCGAAGCCGGCTTCCCATAAAGATCTCGCTAAACAACTCGGCTTGTTCTCTGGGGTTTTGAACCGTTCGATAGAAATTTGCAGGTCCGATGGTTCGCGTGTCGCCCGTCGCCAATATCAACTGTCGTGCCATTTGGTCGTAAGGAACCTGCTCGCGTAGTTGCTCCGCAATCCACAGGTGGTAGCGATTTGAGCTATTCGCCCCGAGTTTGGGATCGCGCGCGATTCCTGGGCTCACACGAAGGATTTTTGCGAGCTGCAAACTCCAGAATTCAACAAACTCTTCGGAACCAAGAAGCTCGTCCACGTACTGCTCGCGTTGGAAACCATCGCGAGCAAGCAAGCTTGCATCGGGCAATCTGCCAGTGAGATCCAATGTAGCGCGACGTACGAATCCTTCGTCGCTGACAGGTCCGGAAGCTGGGATGCCGAGAACATGGAGCACTTCGTTCACTTCGCGATCAATCATCGATCCTGACGCGTTTGTGGCTTGGCTTGCCATATCTGTTCTCGCGTCCCACGGGAAAAGCAACTCCACCGGAACAACCTCCGTGAGATAGCGGGCCACAATGATGTGTCGTCCCGACCGGTTCACTTGGGCATAAACCTGTGTTTCATCTGGTCCCTTCGAATCCGCTGATCCAATCGAAACCGCGCTATCATCTTCAGCCGCGAATACGGTCCACTGCGTAACATCGCGTTGGAAGCCATCAGAGTAAATTGCCGTCGCGCGCAGCGAAATCCTTTCTTCCGAGCTTACAACAATCCTTCGTTTCGGAGAAACTTCCACACGCTGAAGTTTTCGCCTGGATTCTTGCGGGGCGCCTGAGCGGATCCAATCCAACAACAGCCGGCTGCTCTCCTGCCCTTCTTCGATTAACAGTCCTCCTTCGTGCGCAAGCGACTCAGATGGTTTTAGATATATCAAACTCTGCTCGGGATTAGCCAAATTGACGCGACGGCCTTCCAGATGCTCCACGATGTACTCGTAATCCGTAGTTGGATCGCCGCCGTAAAGCGAAAGCTTGAAACCTCCACGACCAACCGCAGCTCCGTGACAAGCGCCCGAATTGCACCCAAGCTTGGTAAAAACTGGAATCAGATCATTCTCAAAGTCGACCGAACCGGTAGTAGAAGATTCCGGTTCGCTACCGCGGGAAACTTGTAGCCCAGAAAACACGACAAACATGAGCATTAACAAGGATCTGGAGTGCTAGACACCATACCAATGCCAAGGCAACAGGTAGTGATGTCAGAAGGGCGTTCATCTTCGGGTCCTCGATGGTACAGATGCCCAGTGCAG
>JBCCEO010000444.1:0-6893 GCA_039030255.1 Planctomycetota bacterium
ATCGAATCCGAGAACTCCTCTGGCCGATCGAACCCTGACGTTTCATCAAACGCAGCAGGTAGAGAGGATACTGGCTCGTCCTCGGTGTCAATTGAATCTGCTGATTCCACCGGTAGCTGCAAGTCGACATCGCTTTCTTCTATGCTCGTGCTGCTACCAACTTCTGCTTCGCTTTCAACATTTTCAGTGTCCTCTGTAATGTCGCCATTGCGTATTCTAAATTCCCCATCTGAGATCATTTCGGTGCTTTCTACTGACTCCATGCCGGATTTCATGGAACGGAGTTGTTCAAATCCATTAAGGATGGAAGCAACCTTCGCGTGCTGCTTCATATTTCCAAACACGATGATCAAGCTGTTGTCTGCATCGACGGCCAGACGCAAGTTCGATTCGTTCTCCAGGACAGTTTGCAGCACACTCTCGATCACATCGATCGAAACGCCGGAGACCTTGTAAGCTCTTAGGTTAGGACTCGATTCTTCCGTATTATTTGCCGCACTAATTTCCCCAGGCTCAAGATTCGTTACTTTGAACGGGAGATTCGCACTGAAGCTTGTATTGGGAGCGCTTCTTGAATCGACGGGGTCCAGCGCAGATTGGCCGACAGATCTTTCGGAAGGATAAGTTTGAATACCGGCATACTCCCCAGGAGATTCGCTTACCGTTGATTCCGTCAGATCATTCTCGCCATAGATTCCGGTTGACCCTCCTTGGTTTCCGAAACTCTCACCTGCATACGATTGACCGTAGTAGCGATGCCTGCGCGGATCTGAAGGCGACCCTGCGGTAGCAGGCTTCTTGGGTATCCTAACCTGAGACTCATATGATTGCGTCTGGTTTTCAGAATCCCATGCCGTTCCCGCGGACTCCTTCGCCTCGTTTTGGCTCAGTTCCAGCAATCGCTTTTCGATAATCTGGGATCGATTCGCGCTGCGATATTCGAGAATTCGCTGCAATTCCTTAATACGTTCTGCCAGAAGGTTTAATTGCGCTTCTTGCAAACTCTGCTTTGCCTGAAACTCTTTTTCGACAGCCTTAAGTAGCTGGGCATTCGAACCTTGTTTCACATTCTGACCTGCAACAACGGGTGGTGTGCTGAATGTGCTGAGTTGGGCGAAGCCGGTGGTATCCGCAACCACGTTTTGTGGAGAGGTATCCTTAGCGGCACGACGCGTGTCGGCTGGCACTGTAGCTGTCTCATAATCTTGCTGTCGCTGAGCCCAAGTGCTGAGGCCAAAGTAGGTTACGCCTCCGATCACAAGCACAAAAACAACCCAACTGATCAAGGATGATCTTCGCTTTTCGGTCATCGATTTTCTCCTGTAATTTCTGAACCCCAAGGATTCTCGCTGATTTCATGTTCTAACTTCTGAACTTCCGATTGCACTCCCTCTAGATCAGGTAATTCAAATTCCCAATCTAATCTCGTTTTCAACACATCCCTTGAACCCACGTTATTTGCCGAGAAACCTGTCTCCCAACCGGATGGGTCTGTTGGCTGCTGGGTACGGACACTCGACCCTGACTTCTCTTGGTTCGATTGATTCAAGTTGACGCCAAATCCGCCAAGTCCAAATGAAGCTGCGTTAAACGCGAGCCAAGCGAGCGACAGTGCTGCCGCGAGAACAAGCGCGAAAACCCGCAGCTTGGATCTGGTGCGTCTTTGGTCACTTACTTGATTCAACTCGGTTGGAATCGCAACAAGATCTGGTTGCCGAACATGCGCCAAGCACTGCTCAAGCAGATCCGCCACCGATTCCGCCGACTCAGGACGTTTCTTAGGATTCGCTCGATGCAAAAGACTGACGATTTCGATCAGCCATCGCGGGCATTTCTCGCTAGGCTTTAGTACGCCTAAATCGTTCTTCCGGATCCGCTCCAGTGTCTCTGTTCCTTGCTCTAGGTTGACCGGCGGACGTCCACTCGTCATAGCAAAGATGACGCTACCAAGGCTGAATAAATCGCTTTTGGCATCAACTTTTTCACCGCGTGCTTGTTCTGGCGACATGTAGTGCGGAGTGCCAGCCAGTATGCCAGCACAAGTTAGGCTGGCGTCATCAGCACTGCGAGCCAGACCAAAGTCGGTGATGATCGCGCGTTCGGTACCCTTGCTGAGCAATATATTCGCTGGCTTCACGTCGCGATGAACTAGTCCTTGCGTGTGAGCAGCCGCCAACCCTCTTGCGACTTGCATCGCAATCGATAACGTGGCTTCAAGCTCCATTGCTCCATTATTAGCGAGACGTTCGCCCAAAGTTGGTTCCGGGTGGTAAGGCATGACCAAGTAAGGCAGCTCGTTCCATTCCGCTACTTGGTAGATAGGTATCACGTTGTCGTGAATTACAGCAGCCGCCGCACGCGCTTCTCTGGCAAACCTTTGACGAGCACTCTTGGAGGAAGCCAAATGCGGTGCAAGAATCTTGATGGCCACAATTCGGTCGAGTGCTGGCTCCCGCGCCTTGAGTACAACACCCATTCCGCCGGTACCGACCAGTCCCAAGACCTCAAAGTTACCGATCCGGCCAGCTGACCTAGGCTCATCCGTCGGACTGAGAATCCCATCTAGCGAAAGTGTCGTCAGCAGTTTCCCCGCAAACTCCCTGGCACCGGAATGACTTCCACTGCTGCCTGAATCAACAGTTCTTGAGGCACTTAATAGCTGGGAGTTATCAAAAGTTGACGGCACATCATCGCTCGACAAAGCAACAGCAACTTGGTTCCAATCCGTTTCTTCAGCAATGGAGCGACTCAATCGTTCTTGGCACTCCACGCAACCGTCCAAATGCGATGCCAACTCATCAACGGAGTCTTGCATCGCCGGATCATTTGGGTTCTTCGCAAAGTTCAACAAAGCTTCTGTGGGGCAAGGAGTATTGGCGTTCATGCTTGCTCTCCATTCTCTCGAGTCGGATCGACTTGAGCAGAAAAAACTTTTCTGTTTCCACCACAGGATGACTCTTCGCGCTCGATCGCCTCCACCAGATCACGAATGGAAGCCATAATCCGGCTTTTGGCAACGTAAATCGTTCCGATCGACTTGCCCAGTTCCTGGCTCACCAGCTGAGCAGATTGGTTTTGCACGGTCGTTCGCCAAAAACACTGCCAATTGCCTGGGTCGAATCTCTTTTGAACGACAGAAGCCGCATAACGAAAGAGCTGCAACCTACGCTCCGTTTCCCAAATTTGGCTTACTTCGGCGTTGGCTGGCTGCTGCTCCAGCAACGCACGGATATCAGAATTTCCACTTCCCCAATGCTTTGCCTCACGTTGCAGTAGGTTGATCGTCGCGTTGGTCGTTACGCGGTGCAACCAAGCGCGAAAGTGTCCTTCCGAACCCGAAAAATTCTTTTCTTGAGAGGCAGAAGCGACGGTCAGCAACACTCGTTGCGCGATGTCCTTGGCGTCGCTATCCTGTGCACCTCGTTTCCTAGCTACCCTATAAATCAGTGGCTCATAGAGCTTCGCAAACTCATCCCATGCCCGCTGATCCTTGGGATCGCGGATCCTGGCAAGCAAAGTTTCTCGCGTTTCAGGCCAAGCTTCCATAATTTTCTCCACAGAGAAAACACAGCTTGAAGCATATCCTTACGGCACAAAAGGAAAAGTTTCGCAATTTATGGCCTATGCTAGCCTGCGATGGTATTCTTCCATCACCTCGGAGTATCGAATCCAAAAATCACGAGCCTCTGACTCCGAGGCGATATCCTGCAGCAAATCCAGGTGCGCGTGCCAACCGCCGGCACACCCTTTCAGATGTTCATCCAACTGCAGGTTTTCGTGAAAGACTTTGACCAAGGTGCCTTCATCGACACTTTCGAAGTTGATTTCGACGTGCGTGTCCTCAACATCCGGGGGACTTGGCCAGGAAAAAGCCAAACAATTGGGCTTGTCGATCTTCGTAATTCGCCCTTCCATCTTGACCGGCTCGCCACAGTCCATTCCCTCAGGGGCTCCAGCTGTGGACAACCGACGGTGATCGAAATCTAGCACCACGAGCTCGCCAACCGCTTCTCCGGTAACCCCGCCGCAAAACCACTTCATCCGCAGCTCACCTTCGGTCCAGTACCTCCAAGCCATTTCAATCGAACACTGAAGGCTTCGCTCGATGAAAATAGTCCCAGCTTGTTCGTTAACGGCGTAGGTATTCAATTTCTTTCCCTATTTCCTGTGAGATGGGTGATTTTTGCATCTAGATTTCGCTGTTTCATTCTAGGTGTAGTTTACTTGATACTCGGCGGTCTTGGTTGGCATTGGTTGGCATTGCGCGACGCAGTAGAGTACAAAATGCTCATACAGTGACGCATTCACCTCCCTTTCCTCCTGCGTCGCGAACCATGAAGTCTAAAACTTGCAATTCAGTTCACGTTTGATAGGGTGAACGATGGTGAGGGAAAGACTTCAGATTATTTTTACGAGGTCTTTCCATGAATATTAGTCCTACCTTCAAACATCCCTCCATCTCAGGCTCGGCCCAGCGGTCTCTTGCCTTGGCGAAGCATATATGCCCACGCCATTTGCTATTGGCACTTGTCGCCCTAACTTTATGCGCTCTTTCTGGCTGCACTGAAGAGCAAAGGCAGGATCTTGCCGACAAGGCGAACGCGACCGGTGAGAAAATTGGCAATGCGTCCAAAGAACTTGCGGGCAATGTCAAAGAGAACGTCTCCTCCGCAGCACAGAAAGTGACGGATCAGACTTCTTCCGCTATCGAGCAAGCCAGCGATGCGGCGAGCTCTGTTCTTCCTCAATCCGGCAGTGCAACAATCAACTTGAAAGAAGAAGTCGCGTTTTCTGGTGCACGCATGCGATTCATCAACGTGGGTACTCGTGGCAAAGTTGTGCAACTGCGATCTTACGTTCATCCGAGCAAAGAGAGCTTTCCTTCTTTTCTATTCCAATCGAAGCCTGGATCGGTAACGGCAAGCAGTCTCGGAGAATTGACGGGTTCCGTTGTCGAAGGAAAACTTTTCGTGCAAACCGAGCAGAATGGCCCAGTTTGGAGTGTGCCACTCCGTAAAACCGCACAGATTCAAATTGAATCTACGGCTGATAATGGAGAACTTGTTGGCAAGTTTTCACCAGGACAGCTGGAGTCGAGCTCCGGTGAGTCCCAGCAGATCTCAGGTACTTTTTCTGCTTTTGTTGAACCCGCTCAGCAAAATGCATCGAACGGACTGAATGGCCAGATCGAAAGCGCCGGAAAGGTGGCTTCGCGATGAACTATTTGAGACTGACAAATACAATTGCCCTGTTAAGTTGCTTCCTACTCATTCCAACAAGTGTTTTCGCTGAGGACCCAAGCCCGAAAGCACAGTACGGTACGTTTCAGACGCACAAAGCACTGGCCGAAACGAAGCCGATTCTCGACAAGATGGTAGAGCAGGACGAAAGCATTCGCCAACTGCTTGATCGCATGTCGAAAGCTCGCAACGGGCCAGATGCAAAACAGTTCCAACAACTTTATTTGAAAGTGGAGCAATACCGTCGTTGGATAGCGTGGCTCGACGCTTACACCGAACCGGCTGCGATCGACTTCAAATACCGCGAGTCCGTTTACGGATCCGCCCTCACCAAAATCGCTCCGCGCGTTTGGGGATCGCCGCAAGGCCAAAAGCTACAGCAAGCGGAAATGAAGGCGCTGTCACGAAGCCAGCAGAAACGCGTTGAAGCACTTCAAAAAGTGATCGCCACCTTGGATTCTGGAGATAGGATGGAAGCTGAGGTTGCTCTGGACAAAATCTACGATGGAGTTTTCGACACCGCGGGCATTTTGTCTCCAAAACAAAAGCAGCCTTACGCTGGCCCAATCACTTCCACTGAGACACGCGTTCGTCCCGCGGCAAACGGCGTACGCAAGGCGCGGCTGGGCAAAGCTGTAGCGACGGACAAGCAAAAGTTTCTTGGCTACTATCGCAATTTGATTCAAACCGTTTCCGCCGCTAAGGCACAAATTGGTAACGGCAATATTGAATACCAAGGTAAGCAGCTGGACGGCCCTGCGGCCGCAGAAGCTTTTGTAACCGATTTCCGCAATGCACATCGCGGTGTCGTCCGAATTACAGCATTTACTTATCGAGCAACCCGCTCTCTAGGTTACGGTGGTGGATCCTACGGGTCGGAGGGCTCCGAGGGTTCGAACGGAGATTCCGACGGTGCGGCGACGGGCAAAACTGTCGATGCCGCGCTGCTCTGCAATGAGTTTCTTGATGCGCTCGGTCAATTCATTGCGGCTGATATCGCCAGTACGTCTGAAGCGGATGCGGAAAAAAAGTACGTTCGCTACAAAGCTGTACTTGCAGATTTCGTACCTCGACTGGCCAATCAAGAGTGGTTGAACAAAATGAATCCAACTCTTTCTCGTTTGGCCAATCAAGCCGGCTTCCGCCAAGAACTAGACGCTTATGACGCCGCGACAACGGACCTGCTTCGATGGAGAGAGCGCGCTGCAATAGCTAAAGCACAAGCGAGGGCTCAAGCAAACAATCTGAAGTCTGCGCCCGATTTGGCACGAGCTACGTTGATGACGAACGGACAATACAAAGGCCTGTACTCCAAAGAATACTCGGCTTTGCCCTATTTACAGAATGCGGTTCCTGAATTGGTGCCAACCGTCGAGAAGGCTTTGGTCGGCAAAGGAATCCTACTCGGTTCCACGATTCGGCTGGATGTGGGATCAGCAATCTGGATGAGCCGCTTTGAGGAGAATTTCTATTCAAAACTCGACGTATCCGCCTTTGCGAATCACGCGGAGTTTAAAGACCTTGCGTCAGATCTCATGGCTACCAGCGGCAGTGAACCACTGACGATCCTTGCAGCTGCAGCTTTGCATTCGGCCAGGAAGGGTCAGTACGAATCGGCGGGCGGAGCGATTGAGAGTTTTACACTTGAGGGAG
>JBCCEO010000445.1:0-6890 GCA_039030255.1 Planctomycetota bacterium
CCAGCAACTTGACCTTGCCATATTGCTGCTTGACTCCGATGCAGATGGCGTAATGGATAGCTTCAAGCTCTGGGCCGATGATATACCAACATGTTATGGGATCGTCCCAGCTCGTGGTGGCATCATCGTAGCCTGCGCACCCCATATTCTCTTCCTAGCAGATCGAGATTGTGATGGTCTGCCCGAGATACGTGAAACGTTGTTTACCGGGTTTCGAACACGAGTGTTGGAACGCTCCATAAACAATCCACGCTGGGGTACTGACAATTGGATTTACTTTGCGGCGGGCGGTGAAGGAGGCACCATTTCTGGCCCGAAACTTGACGGTGAGGTCCGTTTGCCTCATTCCGACTTTCGGATTCGTTCTGATGGCTCGGCCATTGAGCAAGTGCATGGCAGGGCTGGTACTTTTGGGATGACAGTCAATGCGATGGGAGACCGTTTTCCTGGCACGGGCGGAATTCCCGCCATGTATGCACTTCCTTTGCCAATGCGTTATTTAGTTCGCAATCCGCACGTGGCTACACCGGGAACAAATCAATATGCAGTGAATTACAACCAAGGATTTCGGATCTCGGAGCCTCACCCCTGGCGTGTGCAACGTCGGCAAGACCCTGCATGGATCAAGTTCTATGGGGATCGAGAAACAAACTCGAATTATTTCTCAGGTGGGTGTAGCAATGAAGTCTATGAAGACGCGATGTTTCCGGAATCGTTTCACGGTAACGTCTTCTATTGTGAACCTTCGCTTAACTTGATTCATCGGTGTGTGCTTCAGAGTGATGAAGGTGGCTACAGAGGTGAGCGAGCACCCGAGCACCAGGACTCTGAGTTCTTGGCTTCTAGGGATCAGTGGTTCCGTCCCATGAATCTTCGTAGTGGTCCTAACGGCGGAATGTATATCGTGGATATGTATCGCGAGATCATTGAAGACTATTCTGCGATCCCTCGGTTCCTTCAACAGCAGTATGGACTGGAGCGAGGCCGCGAGCATGGAAGAATTTGGAGATTGAGCTACGAAGACCAAGGCGGCACGGATAACTCAAGCCTGCTTCCAGTTTTCGCAAAGCTCAGCGAACGTGCACTAGTCAAGGAATTAGAAAGTCCAACAAGGTGGCGCAGACGAACCTCCCGACGACTGCTGATTGAACGTGGGACGATCGCGGCAGCCGAACTAAAAAGCACGCTGCAGGAAGATGATATTTCACCCCGCGCTTGTGTTGAGGTTTTGTATGCCTTGGAGGGCCTCGGCGCCTTAACTCCTGGCGATCTGGTAGATGCTTTTCGAAGGATATCTCCACTGGTGCGAGTGCATGCTTTAAGGCTATCCGAGAATTGGCTGGGAGAGGAAGGGCACGCGTTTCTTCGAGACGCTGTCTATAAATGCCAAGAGGACGGAGATGCGCGGGTCTTAATCCAACTGGCAATGACGTTGGGAGAAGATTCTAATTTGCAGGCAATGAATGTTCTATGCAATCTGGGCCTTGGGCACTCGCAGACACGCTGGGTGAATGAAGCAATTCTCAGTTCTTCGGAATCGCGCGCTCTTTCTCTATTGCAAATGCTTACGACGCGGGTTTCGCAGCGCTCTACAAAGCAAGAAGCAATGCTTCGTTTGCTAGAAGGGCTTTCCCAAACGATAGCTGCTAAGGCGGACGAGCAAGAGATTAGTCAACTCATTGTCTTGTTGACGAATGCAGAAGCGGGGATTCGGGAATGTTGTTTTGGAGCCCTTGGCAATGGGCTTGGTGCCCAGCGAGAGTTGAAACTTGAGCCTGTTGCATGGATTGCCTTGCGCGAGTCAATCACCAAAGTTGGTGAGTCTGGCCTGCGCGCAAACCTGTTGAAACTTGCAACTCGGACAACCGGTTTTCAGGAAGAATTAAAGCCAGTCTTCAAGCAAGCTATCGAGAATGCGATCAACGTGAAAGCTGGCATGGCAACCAGACTTGCCGCGATCAAGATCTTGGAGTTTGCACCGGCAGAATATTGGCGACAAAGTAATTTGCTAAGTTCTCAACACCCGGTTTCCATTCAAGCCGCTAGCGTTCAAGCCATTGCTTCGAGCGGAGAGCCTGAGAATATTGAGTTACTGGTTCAGGCCTGGGAAAAGTCCTCACCGCAGCTTCGGAAAACCATCGTAGCGGCACTCTTGGGCCATGAGGCTGGATGTCGTCGCATGTTGGAGAAGATAAGCGACGGACAAATTCGTATGGAAGCATTATCGCAGGAAGCAAAGACTCAATTGTTGGAACATCCAAACGCATCTGTTGCAGAGCTGGCCAAGCAGGTGATTGTGATGCGCCGTGCTGGTTCGGAAACGAAATCCAGAATAGATGCTTATTTGAAGGGAATGAATGGCGAAGCAGACTTCGATTCTGGGCAAAAAGTTTACGAATCACAGTGTGCAAAGTGTCATTCGCTCGAGCGAGACAACAAGAGAGTCGCTCCTTTTCTGGGGACGATTTTGAATAAGCCGGACGCCTCGGTCTTGGTGGATATTCTCGACCCAAGCCAAAAGATTGATCCGGAATATCAAAACTACATCGTCTTGACCAAGGACGGACGCACGTTGTCTGGATTATTGACTTCCGAGTCGGCAACTTCCATCGTGCTTAGTAAGGATCGTGAAAAGCGCGAGGTATTGCTTCGTCGCGATATAGAAGCCATGAAGGCCTCCGAGACTTCCTTTATGCCATCCGGTTTGGGCGATCAGATAGATCCTAGCGCGATGAGGGATTTGCTCCGCTTCCTTCGAGCAAATCTCGCGGACGGCAAGTAATCTTCCTGCGCTTTTACGATGCGGGTTCGAGCTATAATGATCGCCCTTGCTTTTATCTACTCTGACTCCCGATTTGGAGATGCGCATGCTGTTGCGAACCGTTCTTGGGGCAATGATCACACTGCTTGCCATGGATTCTTGTGCGGCTCAAGCCGGCGTGGCAAGTGCCTCGGAATCCTACAGCCTAGAGTCTGAAATTCCGTATCGGGCTGGTGAGTTGACCGACTACATGCGGCAGCGTTGTAAGCTCGACGTGTATTATCCAGAGGGCGCGCAAGGATTTGCGACTGTTGTTTGGTTCCACGGAGGTGGGCTGAAACGTGGCAATAAAAGCGTGCCAAAGCAGCTGCAAGAAAAGGGAATCGCAGTGGTTGCGGTCAACTATCGTTTTAGTCCCCAGGTCAAGTCGCCCGCTTATGTGGAAGACGCCGCCGCTGCCGTAGCTTGGACATTTAAGAACATCGAAAAGTATGGTGGCAGCAAGAAGAAGATTTTTGTCAGCGGCCATTCGGCTGGTGGCTATCTAACCAGCATGATTGGACTGGACAAGAAGTACTTAGAGGCTCACCAAATCGACGCGGATGATATTGCCGGCCTGATTCCTTACAGCGGGCACACCATCACGCACTTTACTGTTCGAGGTGAGCGTGGAATTGACGGCAAGCAACCGATCGTCGATGCAATGGCACCGCTGTTTCACGTACGCCCAGATTGTCCGCCCATTTTGTTTGTGACTGGAGATCGCGAAATGGAGTTATTGGGACGATACGAAGAGAATGCCTACATGTGGCGAATGATGCAAGTCGTGGAGCATCCTGATGCCGAGCTATTTGAACTGGATGGCTACAATCATGGTCAAATGGCTGAGCCAGCCCATCCATTGTTGCTACGCTTCGTTCGACGTATCGAGATGAAAATTGAGCAAGGGCAGCAGAAAGAAACAGCCTCTCCATAGCCTAGCAGCATGCGTTTGGGATGTCCGCGGCCAGCATTACAAGAAGTCTTTTAGGTCTTCATCGTAAAACGGTTCAATCTCAGCAAGGCAAGGTAAATTGCAGGTGGCCAGTAACTCACCGAGTTTCTGCTTGCGATCTGTTGCGTCTTTGGATCCAGCGGTTGGGGGGCGTTGAGATTCGAGATCCTCATCTTTGGCAGCGAGGACGCTGGCTTGGAACTTGGATTTTAGGAGAAATTCCACGAACTTAAATGCGACCACTACGATGGCAACGAGCGTCGCTAGAGCGAAGCCAGCTTCCTTCCATTTGTTCATGAAGATTGCCGATAGAACGATCGGCAGTGCCAGAATTACGGTTAAGCATCCGGTCGCCCGAATTGCCGTTCTCTTAATGGAACCGCCCACTGCCCCCAGCCAGTTGCCAATACTCATGCGTTTTGTTGAAAGTACTTGTTGTAAGAATGCTGCTAGGGCTTTGGATTCGCTCAACGGTTGGCCGTTCAGCTTGCATAATTCGCATTGTCGCATGTAGCCAGAAGTCGCAGAGGTGACGGTCCAGCCTTCCCAGCATTGTTGCAGTCGTCGTCCTACGTCCTCAAAGTCCGTGCCCCAGTAGAAGAGGCGCTTTTCATGCGCGTGAATCACCAGTCCTTCGGTGACGAATTCTTCCTCGGGAACTTGGACGGCGGGCAATTGAGTAAGTTGATTTAAAGGTTGCTCCCTATTGGATAATAGATCGAGCGGTAGCTCGCTTAATCCACGATGTAAGAGGTCTCCGTGATCGTCGTGGATTGCAATCCAAGCCCCGGGCAAGTCCTCACTGAAGGGAGTTTCGTCGTCATCGTAGTCTTCGTGAGCTGCATCGCCATCCATGTGGACAGTGCCAGGCATGAAGTACTCGGCCGCTTCCTGAATTGTCTTGGGGCGATACGAATAGTCATCATCCTCTTGCTCCCATGCGATCAAGCCATCAGAGGCATTGGAAGACCTTGCGGTTGCGTGGAGTCGACTTACGCCAACGTGACGCACTGTGAAATCAGCCCATGATGTGGCGATCATTTTTTCTAGTAGGGCTTGGGACTTTGGCATGTCGAGCGGGTTGCAAGTGCCCCAGGTGAGTGAATGATTGTCGAAGTTTACGATCGCCAACCCGCTCAGCTCCCCGGGCTCTTCTTCAATTGATCCGCCAGTTCGCACCCACTGTTCGAAATCTTCGGGACCCCACATAAGCTCCCGGTAAAGGTTGCCCCAAACTTCAGCATAGGTTTCCTTATTCCCTTCGCGAATCAAAACGATGTAGTCCGCTGACCTACTCATCTTTCTTGCTTTCTGAGAAGATAAAGCTTCCCAATTTGAGAGTCAAATAATTGAATCGAAGCGCAGCTTAGCCGATGCTCAGCTATCTTTCCAGATGTGAAGTACCAGTTCATAGCGGGCTACAGAAGCCAAGATTGCAATCTTGTCAAATTCAAAGGTAGAGTAACTCAGACGCCGAACTGCCATCTGGAATCGTGGACTAGAATATAGACCGAGGTTGGCACGAGACCTTCAAGCCAACAAACGTGGATGTTTTCGATAATGTGAATTAGTAATGACCCAAGAAGACATTGTTGCTGGCGAGGAAATCGCTGAATTGGAAATGGCAACTGGTTCGTCGGATCCGGCTGCTGCTGAGGCGAGTTCTGGCGCGGAATCGTTTTCGCGACGTCACGACCTGGATGCACTTCGCGCTTTTGCGATGTTTCTGGGCATTGGGCTTCACGCTGCTTTGGCCTATCAAGTGGTGAATATTGCTTGGCCTGTTCACGATCGCAACACGGCCGCTTGGGTTTCGATTGGCAATTCGGTCATTCATGGATTTCGAATGCCATTGTTTTTCTTGATCAGTGGTTTTTTCACTGCCATGCTCTGGCGCAAGCGAGGTTTGCCTGCACTGATCAAGCACCGTGCCCTACGCATTGCGGCGCCACTTGGGCTGGGAATGGTTACGATCATCCCTGTGGTTTGGGCGGTAAGTATCGGAGCTGGAATCACCCAAAGAATCCAAGATGAGCGATCGGAGAAAGAAGAGGGTGAGGAGAAACCTATAAGATATGCCAAGAATCGCGAATTGATCGGGGCCATCAAAGTGGGCAACATGGAAAAGTTTCGTGCTGCACTCGAAGAATCTCCAGATCTGGATGCCATCGATGAGTGGATCGGTTGGACGCCCCTTTGCTTTGCCGCTGCGCACAATCATTCGGAAATGTGCGAAGAACTTATTCGTGCAGGTGCATCGGTGGACTGGAGGTCACGGGATCGGGGCACCGCGCTGCACATGGCCTGTTTTTGGGGATCTGCCGAATCAGCGGAAGTATTGCTCGCCAATGGCGCGGATATAGAGATCAAGAATTCAACCGAAGCAACTCCGCGTTACATGCTATACGTCGATCAGGATACGACGATGAGTATTTCAGAGTTGGTTGGTGTTATGAAGCCGTGGGCGAAAGTTACAAAAGGGCGAGAAAGAGCCGAAGAGTTGTTTCCGCCGGATCCATTGGCCTCTGCAATTGGAAAAGATCGCGGTCCGTTGATTGGGCTATTGTTAGTACTTTGTATGTTGCCCGTTTTTCATCATTTGTGGTTTCTCTGGTTTTTAGTTTGGTTAATTGTTTGTTTTGCAGGCTATGCCTGGCTAGTTGAAAAAGTTGGCTGGAAAGGACCGCCGCGATTCTTGTTGACCAGCCCAGGTTGCTTCCTTTGGTTGCTACCGCCGACTTTATTGCCTCAATCGTTGATGGGACTGATCTATCCAGGCTTTGGACCTGATACTTCCATTGGTTTTGTTCCGCTGCCGCACTTATTCTTTTACTACGCGATCTTTTTTGGTTTTGGCGTATGGTACTTCGACGCCGACGATCAATCAGGAAAGCTCTATCGACTTTGGTGGCTGCAATTGCCTCTAGCGCTACTAGTTGTGTTTCCGCTCGCTTATGAGTTTACGCTTGGTGAATTCGGTTTTGGTGAAAAGTTGCTTGACGAGTCGAATCACCGGTTTGCAAGCAATGTGTTGCAGGTGCTTTACGTTTGGATGATGTGTTTTGGGCTGATGGGATTATTCCGGTGCATTTGTAAGACGGAAAGGCCTTGGGTGCGTTATCTCTCCGATTCGTC
>JBCCEO010000446.1:0-6877 GCA_039030255.1 Planctomycetota bacterium
CGTACTCCAGCGGGTTCTTGCTGAAATCATAGCGACGCGCCAGTGGATCAGGTCCGCCGGTATCTTCGTCGGTCGCAAACTGCAGTTCTGGTTCACTTACGCGATCTAGGATTTTTCCTGGATCTGCATCGAAGCTATAGCCGTATTGGATGGCCCACATATCGTAAGGGCCGAGTTTGATCATGGCGTAGTCGCCTTGGATTTCGCCTTCTTCCAAGCGTAGGTTGATCGGCAAATAATCCATGACCGAACCAGCCATCGCCTTCTTGCCTTTGATCTCGCTACTGTTGATCTCTTCCAGCGTGTAAATCGAGCTAGCCTTGAAGTTATGTCGTAGGCCGAGAGTATGGCCAACTTCGTGTGCTACCAAGTCGGCGAGCAGAGGTCCGATAAAGGATTCGGGCATGCCGTCTAGCTTGGATTCTTCTGGAGCCTTCTTTTCCGTTTTACTCTCTTCCTCTTCATCCTTGCTTTCGTTTTCCTCTTCTTCCTTGCCTTCCTCTTCGTCCTTGCTGCCAGCTTTCTTTTTCTTCTTCTTTTTGGCTTGTTGCTCGGCATCGTCAGCAAACAAAGCTTCAGGACCCATGGCCAAGATCATACGCATGATCGCAGTATCAATGCGACGGCCAGTTGCTGCCATGCACATACCGTTGACTTGGCTAGTGCGACCAACCAAGCCATCCAAGGGGTCGTCGCCGAGCATGTGAGTTTTCCACTGAGAGGCAGCGTAGCCAGCGTGCGGTTGCGTCAGCTGAGCACGAATTTTGGCTGCAACATGAGCACGTTGCGAAGGCTCAGCGAAGCGAACGCGAGGGTCCCAATTAGGGTGTTCGGCTAGCCAAGCAATAGTTTCTGCACTCATGCCCTCCATCGCGATCAACGGCATGTAGTCTGCAAAGCCTTCGTTGAAATAACGAATCCAGCCATCGGTAAGAACGATGTCCGCATCCAGAATCTGTCCTGTTTCCGGGTGGACTCGGCTGGGGCCAATAGCCGTAGAAACGTCGTTGTTCAACCATCGGATGAAGTTGTATCGAACATCCTCAGGATCTTTGTCCATGTTGTCGCCAGTCTTCTTGTCTTGGTACTGAACAACAATTGCATCGGAGATTCCAACCGCTTCGAAAGCTTCATTCCAGTATTCGACTCCGGCCTTCACCCAGCGGCGGTAGCGAACCGGCGTTGTGTGTTCCAAGTAGAAGGTGATTGGTTTAACAGGCGGAGAGACTTTGAGACTTGGGTCGCGTTTTTGCAAGTGCCAGCGATTGATAAAGTTAATTTCAACTTCATTGTCCTTGTACTTGCCGTAATCCGAGTATGAGGTCGTGAAGTAGCCAACACGCTGATCGGCCTTACGAGGCTTGTATCCCGTGGATGCTGGGATCTCACTGATCGAATAATAAAGTGTTTGTAGATTGCCGCTCGTATTGGGCAACTCGAATGCCAACTCAATGTTCTGGGGGAATACTTTGGATTTGACGATCTTGGCTAGGCCCGAATTGCGGCTCCGCCCGTCTGAGCCGAAGAACGTCGCCGCGTTGCCGACCAGTAGAGCATCGCCGTCGATAACAGGTCCGCCGCGAGGCGAGATGGCCAGGATTGGCAAGTCCACAAGAACGCGGCCGGTAAACAAACGCTTGACCGAATCCTTGGACTCATTGTCGCCTCCTGATCGAATATTCATGTTCGGCGCGACCAAAGCGAGCCGCTTATTGTACTGTCGCCACTGAACGTAGAAATCGCCGGCCTGCAAACCTGCAAAGATCTGGCCGCTGGAGACAGTAAGTCCAAAAAAGTACTTCTTGGTCGCGAAAGACTTGGGAAGCTCTAGAAGAATCTGTCCCTCTTTTTCCTTCACGAAAACCTTATACATCGGTTTAGTAGTCGTCTCGGTGTGCTATTTCACCTCAAACTTTTTGTAACCAGAAACGACTTGGTCGAATGGCGGATACTCTGCTGCAGATGCAGCGGAGAAAAATGAAACGCTCAGCACGATGAGCGAAAAGATTGCCAGTCTATTACGTGACATGGACATCATCCTAAAAGTGATCTAAAGCTGGAAAGTAAGGCAAGCCCGATAGCAAATATGAGCCCGAGTCGCGGCGCAAAGCCGCGGCAAATACATAGTCGAATATCAATTTCTAGCTCGGAGGGATAACCAATGCAGGTGAACGCCCAATGTGAATCCAGAAGCGAAATCTCGGAGAACTCGGCAAATGCTATCTGTGCCGAATGTGCGGGATGGGATGGGGGCGTCCCTATGCATTGCACATAGACACTTTGCCTATAATACCCATTGTTCTGCTTGTTGAACATGAGCCTGAAGTCTGTGCCCACAGCTATTTTGGGTTTCACTCTACGCAAAATACCAGCTCGACGCGCAAGCGAGTGGAGCCCTAGTTTGCCTTGGTAAGTCGAAATTCACTGGTCACGCTCTCCTTGCGGATGCACTGGCTATCAGGCCTGGCGAGATTCTTTGCCTTGCGACCACACTAAACCTTCGCGAGGCTAATTTTTGACAAAAATCCTAGTACGATGCGCAAGCGAGTGAAGCCCTGGTTTGACTTGGTAACTCGAGATTCAACGGCCCAAGTTAAAACTAGGATTTGCTTTATGAAACGTCGTGAAACCACTCGCCGCGTGTGACTTCGTGTGCATCGCTTCGTTCGTTCACTGCCTGCGAACCGTCATGGTTGCTCGATTCGCTTTGCGGCAAGTGCCGCCTTCTCGCGTAGCGTCTCGGGCGCCTTGTCGTTATCGCTCAGCCGCTTCAATGCGGGGATCGCTGATTCTGCTAACGCTCCGAGTTTTTCCAGGGCATCGATCGCCGCGTTTGCTGGTTCGGAATAAATTCCATCAAATCGCTCTAATGCGGCAATGTAGCTGTCGATTACTTCCCTATCCGAATTACACCTAGAGCTGATGGCTCGGATAGCGGTTTGTGCAACTAGTTCATCTTTATCTTCAACTAGTGGAAGTGTCCGAGAGATTGCCTTTTCCGGATCGACGGCAAAGAAGGCAGCAATGATTGCCCTGCGAACAGTCGGTGACTTGTGATTTCTCGCGTTTTGCAGTTCGTCCACCAGTGGTAGACCTCGTGGGCCAAGTTTGGTGATGGCGGCTGCCGCATCGTTTCCGCCATATTTCTTTTGCATTCCGCTGAGTAGCACTTCCCCAATAACTTCCAGTGCATCGGGTGGAGCAGTTTCTGAAATCATGCAGACGGCGCACGCGGCCCACACTCGCACATCTTGATCCGAAAAAGAGTTCATTAATTGACGAAGACGCGGGATTGCCGATTTTGCCGGAGGACCAATTTCGGCGAGAAGCTCTGCAACTCGCCCACAGAGCTTTTGGGGGATTGCTGCATGATTGGATATCAAAACATGGACGTCAGAATCGTCGTTGAGCAATTCGATCAAAATCTCAAGGGCTGGACCAAGATGATCTAGTCGCTTTCGCAAAGTATTTACAGTTGCCCAGCGAACATTCGGATGGTCATCTTTTAGGAATGCTGCGAGTTGCGCCACGGTGTTCGAATCATTGCCACCCACGGCATCAAGGGCGCCTATCGCGTGCGAGCGAGTAACCACGGTCGCTGATCGGGTATATGGCATCAGTTCTGCGAAAATGCTTGCGTCTTCTTTGCCGATTCGCGCAATTGCCGCCAACGCCAATTGGATAGCGCGATCCGATCGTAGCGTCTTCATGCTTGCCAAGATACGTGGAACAGCCGAACTATTGAGCTTGAGCGTGCAATACCATGCACGATCTTGAATTGTTTCGCTTCCAGCCGGAGCCATCCGCTTCTCTAGGATTCGAAGATCGTCAAGCAGGATTACGAGTTCAGCAATAACCCTCGAATCATTCAAGCTAGAATCACGCAGGGAAGCGAGCTGGGCTCCTACAACAGCAACGTCGGCATCCCGAAGTCGACGTATGCTGTCATCGACTGACGCTGTCTGAGCGCTCGTCGTCGCCGGAGAAATTGCAATGAATGCAGCAAGAACTATCGCTGTCTGAGCGCTCGTCGTCGCCGGAGAAATTGCAATGAATGCAGCAAGAACTATCGCTGTCTTAAAGTCGGCGACCACTGTTGGTCCTCCCAATGCGAGACAGAAAAGGCCTAATGTATTCGACTGACCGATTGCTCCCAATCACCCAGTAGACACGATAGATCCTCAGTTTTCCTCACGTCGAACTTCCGGATCAGACTCATTTCAAGGTTATTCGGCCCATTGCCAATCCCGCCTTCCAATCATGTAGTGTGGATTTTTCATTATAGAATCAGCTTTGAGCTGATTGATATCATCGCCCTTCTCAAATCGCAATTGGGCATCGAGAACGAAAGGTGACCTCGCTGGGTACAGTTCGGGTTAGTAGAGCCAAAGCGTCGTGTCTTTGTATTAAAACTGGTCAAGCTCGACCAATAAGTCTGCTTGAATCTCAGCCAGTTCATTGCTTCGGAATGTGCGTCGTTGGCGACAAAGATGCATTTTGGTGTTGCGAGGTTATCACGGTGAATTCAGGTTCGCAATCGGGAAAGGCCATAACCAAAAGTATTATCGGTGAGAGGCAAAGCAGGACAATTCCACAAACGGAAATAATCCAAAATGAATCAATAAGCCACGAAAGGTGCCGCCATTCATTTGCGTCATCATTCCTTTGGCGGGGAAAACGGTTCTTGCGGAACGACATGGTAGATTTGTATGTCGAGGACAATTGTTGAATTGTCACGAATGGCTCAATTATCTGTTTGTACGGATTCGACCCCGCATTTTCGGATGGCAGAAATCTGGCGAACAGGATAAGCAAAACACCAAGTATCGATGTACCAGCAAGCAGATGCCATCCAGTGCCGGAAAGTAATACGAACACGCCGAATGCTAGCAGACCGAAACAACATAGTGTGTTGCGAAAACTAAAACGGCACTTCGCATCGCGTTGAAGCTGAGCGTCAGACAAAAGCACCAAACGAACACGTTCGAGATGATCCCATTCTGATTTTTCCATCAGGTGAACATCCGAATCGTAGCCCTCGTAGTAGTCTCCAAGGATTTCACACGCGTAGCGAACCGTAGCATCCTGAGAATCAAATACGCGATGCCAAATTTTGGCCTGCGACTTGTCCAGCTTGCCGCTGAGAAAGGACGTGATCAAGTCAGCGGTTTCGTTTCGGTCTTTTCGTGCGATCATGATTTCGACCAGATTACGGCGGCCGTCAGCCAGCCGCCGAGGTTGGTGTTGATGGATTTAAATGCCTGATCGGTAACGGTGATGCAGAGTGTTATTCTTTCAGCATTTCGCACCGTAGTTGGTGGGCTAACGCTTGAAAACGAGAACGCCTACTTCAAGTTCAACATCGCCACAGTTCCCGCAGCAGTCAATAAAGAATACACGCTTGCTGGCTTCAAGCAACCTAATCAGTTCGGGCTCACGAATTGCAAATGGTTCCAGTGGATGTACGTGTTCAAGCGGAACAGAAACCAGCGCAATAGCTTCACAGTTGTCCTTCAAAAGCCCATTTGCAGTGCCAGTCTCTGTGTCCCAAATGGAGTTCTTTGAGTCGATGGGGCATGGGAAATAGCCGTCATCACGTACCCAGGTCCAAAAGACTTCGCCGGATTGAATAGCCGAGCGATTTTCATCACTATTCCAGTCGGACTCTAGGTCAATCTCTTCGTATAGGTCTTTCTGCTCGAAGTACGGCAGGATCTCAACCATCCAACTGAACGTAATCGCGCCAGATTCGGCTCGTACCTCTCGCAGCGGTAACGATTGATTGACAGTTTCATAATTGCTCATCGCGAGCTTGAGTTGGCTCAATCTGCCGTACGCACGCATGCGAATGGCTTCATTGACGGCGTACCGGAAGATCGACGCTGCATAGATTGCCGCGATCAAGATAGAAGCAGAGATGATGATGTAGGCGGTTCGCTTCAAGCTCATTATTTGAAAGAACGTTTCCCGTCAGCTAGGACGGGCGGTCGTGACGAGAGATTCTCAATTGTCAAATCGCCCGACTTTCACAATGGGGGCGCATGGTTTCGTTATCCTGTCCCCGAGACTTTTAGGAGCACAGCCACAAATGCGGCAACTAGGATACCCCATAGCGCAAGATCGAGCTCGCGATTTGTCTTAAATGACTCAAGCTCAAATTTAGCCTGAGCGGTAGAGAATCCCTGTACCGCCAACCACTTGTCAAATCGTAGTCTGAGCCGCCACCAAAATGCGGTTGGGAGGAGCGCGAGTATGATCGCGACGAAGGCATATGGGCGTTGCTCAACAGACTTCGGGACTAAACTCCCCGTTAGCACGGCCCACAATAGTGGCAATACCACTGCAAGGTATAAAACGGTGAAAACAATGCACCACCAATACCGCCGCCAACTTCTTTCCGTCCAGAAGACTGAATCAGGTTGTTCATGATAGATCACCGCCGCGACTTGAGTTCCGTCATCGATTTTAGGTCCGTTCTTGCACAAAGGTGTCAGGGCGCCATCGCTCGCAACTTCAAAATGCAGAGGTTGCTCGGCCATTACAACGACATGGTCAGCATCGGGTACAGGAAAGCCCGCTACGTGCCTTAGTGTAACAATGTCCCCTTCATTGCTGGCTCTAAGGTAACTCACTCGCGGATTCAGCTTAAGTGTCGACACTTGGACCATACTCCGGCTGGAACGTTAACGATCACGTGGTCGCCGCGAACGACTCACCAGTTCAATTGACTCAACTCGGCGACTCACGTGCAGCGTCTGGTTCTGTCACGTTTTGGGCAGGTGTTGTCAGCTCAACCGCCATCGCCCAATCACGATTGTATCGTGGTCGATTCTCAAGCACACGCGCTGGCGCAAGATTGCGATTGCAAACAGTCGGA
>JBCCEO010000447.1:0-6877 GCA_039030255.1 Planctomycetota bacterium
CGAATGCCAGCTTGAAATAAGCATCGAAATCACTTGGGCAGACCGGTCGAAGGAGCACTCGTTCGGTTTCTAAAGCCAAGTCAATTGCAAACAGTTTCGTCAGCTGGCACATCGCTCTTTCCGGCGTTGGTTTTCCTAAGGGCAGAAATCTAAAAGCCAGTCCACGGTTAGCTAGCCTGAAATTCCGCGAACCTCTTCATACTCGGCGATCTTCTTCTCGTGCTCCAATGTCAGCGCAATGTCGTCGAGACCGTTCAACAAACAATGACGCCGAAAGGGCTGGACCTCAAACTCAAGATCTAATCCATGGTCGTCGGTGAGCTGGCAGGTCTCCAAGTCGATGGTCAAGGAATATGGTGCATGTTTTTGCGAAAGCTTAAATATGTCGTCAATTTCTGACTCGGATAACTTGATTGGCAGCACACCGTTTTTGAAGCAGTTGTTGAAAAAGATATCCGCAAAACTTGGTGCCAATACGACGCGAAAGCCATAGTCGGCCAAGGACCAGACCGCATGCTCACGACTTGAGCCACAACCAAAATTGCGCCGTGCAACTAAAACGCTGGCTGCTGAAGCGGATGGTTGGTTTAATTCAAAGTCGGGGTTGTCGCTGCCGTCATCGAGAAAACGCCAATCGAAGAAAAGAAATTGCCCAAAGCCGGTTCGTTCAATTCGTTTTAGGAATTGCTTTGGAATAATTTGATCGGTGTCCACATTGGCGCGGTCCATTGTGGCCACTGTTCCTTGGTGCTTTGTAAAAGGTTCCATGATCTTTAGCCTGGTTTTGGAGCGGACGTTGAGTCACAAAAGTCGCGTTGCAAATCGTTGCGTTTTAACCTTCGCAAACGCCTTGTCGACAAGTTTTTGGGGTAATGCCAGTCTAGTGCTTGTAGTCCCAGCCACGGATGTCAGTGAATCGGCCTTCGATAGCAGCCGCTGCAGCCATAGCTGGTGAGACCAAATGCGTTCGACTACCCTTGCCTTGCCGTCCTTCGAAGTTGCGATTGCTGGTCGATGCGCAACGTTCGCCCGGCTCCAAGCGATCGGGATTCATGGCAAGGCACATGCTACAACCCGCTTCCCGCCATTCGAATCCGGCTTCTAGGATCGTATGGTGCAGCCCTTCCTCTTCTGCTTGCTGTTTGACCTGTCCGCTACCAGGAACGACCATCGCGTTCTTAACATCGGGGCATTTCTTGTAACCCTGAACGACTTTCGCTACGGAACGCAAGTCTTCGATACGGGCGTTGGTGCAGGAACCGATGAAAACGCGGTCGATCGGAATCTCTTCGATTCGAGTTCCCGCCTTCAGCCCCATGTATTCCAGAGAGTCGGCTGTGGTTTTTTGCTCTGTCTCATCACCTGCTTCAAGCGGATTGGGCACAACGTCGGCGACCGAGCAGACTTGTCCTGGGTTGGTGCCCCAGGTCACCTGAGGTTCAATCTCGCTTGCGTCAAATTTACTTACTTTGTCGTAGTGTGCTCCGGGATCTGAAGGCAGTTCCTTCCACCGTTTTTCGGCCGCGTCGAAATCGATCGGTGCAAAAGGTCGGCCACGCAAGTAGTCAAAGGTGGTTCGGTCAGGAGCGATCATTCCTGCTCGAGCACCGGCCTCAATTGACATGTTGCAGACCGTCATCCGTTCTTCCATGGTTAGGTTTCTAACCGCTGAGCCAGTGTATTCGAGCACGTATCCGGTCCCACCGTGCATGGTGATTTGGCCGATCAAATACAAAATTAAGTCCTTGGCCATTACGCCCTCGGTCATGTCACCGTTGACGCACAACTCGTAGGTCTTGGGGCGATATTGGAGCAAAGTCTGAGTCGCCAACACGTGTTCTACTTCACTCGTCCCGATCCCAAAGGCAAGGGCTCCGAAGGCGCCGTGCGTGGCCGTATGGCTATCGCCACAAACGATGGTCATGCCAGGCTGGGTATAACCAAGTTCCGGACCAATGATATGTACGATGCCTTGGCGGTGGTCATTGAGGTCGTATAACTGAATACCGAACTCTTCGCAGTTCTGTCTTAATGTGTCGACTTGTTGCTTGGCTATCTGGTCTGCAATTGGCAAGCCACGATCTGTGGTTGGAACGTTGTGGTCTGGAGTGGCAATTGTTCGCTCCGGGCGTCGCACTGGTCGGCCAGCGAGGCGCAAGCCTTCAAAAGCTTGTGGACTAGTCACCTCATGAACCAGCTGCAAATCGATATAGAGAATCGTCTGTTTGTTTGGCTCGCCGTAAACTACGTGTTCATCCCAGATTTTCTGGAACATCGTCCGGGGGCTGGACCCGTTTTTCTTCATGGAAATCTTTGCTCAGGAGGGTCAATATCTAGCCTCAAAGATGCGTTCTAATCCCTAGTATGTCAACCATAAATATGCTCTTTGAGCCTCGATGAACTCCGTTCAGGGCTGGCGGGTGTGCAAGCCCGTCGCCGCAAAAGAGCTCGCAGCAAGCTGTTTCCAAGGGGTGACATTTGCATTCAATTCATTCCGGCCTCGACGCATTCCCAGGCCGCAAGGTAGGGTGAGTTTCGGCCAGCAAGGGAGCGATGATAAGTATTTCAGCGCTAGGATGACAAGGTTCTTGATTCGCCTCTAAAGATTTGCCAGATGCCGCGTCTGTCCATTGAGCAAAATCAGCCAAACAGCCCCTTCAAGGCTACTTTGCCGCCCGTTGGCTGGCTCCTGATCGTTTTGCTTTTCGTCCTCCCAGGACTTTTGCTGTTCGTTTTGAAGCATGCGTCGGATTCAAAGTCACTCCATCCGAAGTTTCAGGTTGCCTCCGAATCCATGGCACCCAAATTGAACGGGCCACAACTGGGCACAAATTGCCCAAACTGCGAGCGGCTTTGTTGGGTTGTAGCTCCGCGTGATGCTCAGCCTTTTCTTCGTACTCTGCGATGCCCGGCCTGCGGCGCGGCCGTGAAGCTCGATGACACACAGCCTTCTAACCTCTTTTTTTCCACAGGGGAAATCATCCAAGTGGATCAACGCGCCTTGCCGCCACCAAGATTCGCCATCGTCGTATTGCAACCCCCTAGCGATTCGCAGTGCAGAATCAAACGTGTGCTGGGTCTGCCTGGCGAACAGATAGAGTTCCGAAATGGTGAGCTCTTGGTCGATTCGAAAATATATACAAAAGATATGTCCGAGCTTCTGCGACTGGCGGTCCCAGTAGCTACCTTGCAGGATCCCATTGGCCGTTGGTCGCCTGAGCCCGAGAGTCGCGACTCGGCTAGTGCAAGTGCATCTGGAGGAAAACAGGTGATTCGTTTGGATACCCAACGACCCTTGAACTGGATAAATCAAAAGCCTGCACCGGTTCATCCTGCAGAAGTTGATCCCGAGTGCTGGCTCCAGCCCGACTCCATCGATGATGACTTGGCGCAGAACGCTCATGCTTCCTACACGTTGCAGCAAGTGGACGACTATGGCGTCCAATTTCAATTTGCAAAGCCCATCCAGTCTGAATGCGTGTTGGAATTCAACTACCAGCAGCACTGTGTTCGTGTTCGGCTTTGCCCGCAAGAACGTAACGCTGCAATCTTGGCATCCAAAGGATTGGAAATTCAAGTGGGCACACGCGTAGAAATTGCTGGATGCGACGGGCGGATTCTGTTGCGTTCCGATTGCCAAGCTTCGTTTGCCCGAGAGGATTGGCGTGAAATGGCAGACCAAGTACCTGGAACTTCAGCCAAGTTTCACTTGCAGTGCGAAGAGCCTATCACGCTGCTTGCATGCCGAATCTTCCGAGATCTCTATCTTCGAGACGATTTTCCACGAATGCCGCGTGCAAAAGAGGCGAAAAGAAAAAGTCTTGGTGGCTACTTCGTTATTGGCGACAATCTTGTCTGCTCCGTCGACAGTCGCAATAGTTTGGGAAGGGTGCCCGCACATGCTATCCTAGGGCGTGTCGTCGAATCGTCCGATTAATCAATTGTCAAATTTTCCGACGCAACCGGAGCCAGGTTGTTGGGGGCGACGATTCAAAATCAGCCCGAACACATCTCCGTTTCCAAACATCGCCATGGATACGATCTACAAAGCGAATCCCCGCGCTGGAAAAGCTGCTTCGCTACCGTGGTGGCAAGTGGCCTTACTGACAAGCCTACTTGTATTGGCAGCAAGAATTCTATTTGGCATTCTGTGGGAATATCGCTGGTACTTTCCGGCCAACTTCGACCAGTCCTTCTTCTTGGCGGGGCACATGGGTGATTTCGTCGGGCTTTGGAAGCTCGCCTTTTATGTGCATATACTCTCCAGTCCACCGGTAATCGTGTTTGCAATTCTGCTGATGTTTTCCGGCCCGCAGCCGAGCAAGCATACCTTTCATTCGCGTCTTTCGAAAATACAAGTGCTGCTTGTACTAGGATTAGTGCTGCCGAGCGGTTTTGTATTGGCGTTGAGTGCAATGGCTGGACCCATCGCGCAATCAGGATTCGTAGCACTCAGCCTTTTGACGGCCTACACGGCTATTGCAGCGACGTATTGGGCTAGACGCAGAAGCATAAAAATCCATCGAAGATGGGCAACGCGTTTCTTTGTACTGCTCATGTCGCCTTTGGTTCTAAGGTTCTGTTCCGGTCTTGCCATTGCCGCGCACGCGGACTCTGATTTGTTCTATCAAGTCAACGCTTGGACGAGTTGGCTTGCTCCCTTGGCAGCCCTAGAAATCTGGCTTCGCATTAAACAGCCCTTCTGATTCGCCCAAGTGTTGCAAATCAAGCTGATGCAGTTGAGGATTTAGCATTTTGGGGTTGCAATGCATTTCAAGCGCCCTGGTGCAATGAAGAAACTGCCTACAATAGGGTGAAACTAAAGGAGCATTTATCATGTCGCAAGCAACCACTGAGCAGATTTTCTATATTCTTTTCGGAGTCGCTGGCGCATTATGGATGCTGAGTTTGTGGATGTCGCTGCGGATCGGACAGATAAGATTTTCAAGCTGGCAGGACTACGAACAATTTCACGGCCCAAGCGGTGAGGTTTCTGTGAAGTCGTCGAAAGATGCCTTCTTGCCACAACTGCGAAAAGCCTTACGAGAGCAAGCCATGAAGGCCAACATGGTCAAGTTCAGTTCTTACGACGAAGACGAGTCGGGAGTAAGCTACAAACGGCTAGGGGCTTTAATGTGCAACTTGCCCAACGGCTTGATCTTTCGCGAAGTGCGGTTTGATTACGTGGAAGAGCGAGGGCAAGGAAAGATTCGGTACCAACTCAACGTAATGCCAGCCATTCGGGTTTTTCGCAATGTTTCGCTAGCAATCTGCTTGTTCGTCGGCGTTCCGTTACTGATCCTTGTACCGGCATTGATTTGGTACTTTGTCGTACAGAGTCAGAACCAGTATGTGCGATACCAAGTCTTTCAGATGCTTCAAATGGGGCATTTTTTGTGGATGCCATTCCTGTTCGCCATGGTCTCTAGACAGATCTCACGAGCCTCAAGTTTCTATATCGAGAACGTGATTGAAGAAGCGGACGAGCTCGAGAACGGAAGCGAAGACAAGAGTTCGACTAGTTGTTGAGTTGTTCTCAGCGCGGCAACTCTTCGAGCGATCGTCGCAGAGCATCCAGTAGTTGCTCGGCAGATTGGGCATCGAAGGTCATTGGCGGTCGGACTTTGAGCACATTGTTTAGTGGACCATCCGTTCCGATCAGCACGCCTTTTTCTCGCATGCGATTCACCACAAAGCTAGCTTCTGTGGCTGCTGGCTCCAAGCTCTTACTATCTCGCACCAACTCCAGCCCTAAGAAAAATCCACTGCCACGGACATCACCAATAATCGGATAGTCTGCTTGCAGCTTGCGAAATCCGTCCAGCAGCTGCTCACCGGTCTGATGTGCGTTTTCTTGCAAGGCTTCGTTCGCCAGCACATCTAGTACCGCCAAACCAGCGGCACAGGAAACCGTGCTTCCGCCAAAAGTCGCAAAAAACTCCATGCCATTGTCGAAGGACTCAGCAATGTCACGGCGTGCAATGACGGCAGCAAGCGGATAACCATTGCCGATCGGTTTTCCAAGCACCACGATATCGGGTGAGACCTCTTGTTCTTCAAATCCGTAAAAAGAATGTCCCAATCGACCGTAACCAGTTTGCACTTCGTCCGCGATGCACAATGCTCCTTCCCTACGCAAAATCTCGTAAACGCTGCTCAAATAGCCTGGCGGAAAGACAATTTGTCCTCCCACACTCGGGCAACTCTCCGCGATAAACGCACTAATGCGTCCGGAATAGTCCGAACAAATTCTTGCAACGCTCTCCGCAAACAAGCCGCCAGCAGTCGTGGCATCGTGATACTGACCGCGATAAAGGTCGGCTAACTCGGCGACATGCACCCAATTCGGTGCGCCTTCGCCGCCCGGTCCATCATGCTTATAGGGACTGATGTCGATCAGCGAAGTTGTGTGACCGTGGTAGGCGCCTTCGAGCACGATAACGTCCTTCCGACCCGTGTGAGCTCTTGCCAGTCGCAATGCCAGCTCGTTCGCCTCGCTGGCCGAACTGAGGAAATAGCATACTTCCAATTCGTCAGGTAAAGTCGCAACAATGCGATCTCCTAGTTCTGCAATTGCATCATGCAAATAACGAGTGTTGGTGCTGAGTAAACTCATCTGTCGCTGCACCGCCTCAACGACCGCAGGATGGCAATGCCCAACATGAGGAACGTTGTTGTAAGCATCGAGGTACTTGTGCCCCGATTCATCATAGAGATGGTGTTTCCAGCCGCGCACCATTTTGATGGGATCTTGGTAACCAAGACTCAAGTTCCCTGCAATCCGCCGTCGTCGCGATTCCGAAGTAGCTCGTTTGCTCTTTTCCTTGGGCGGAAACAGCTCGGTTGGAATTCGCAAAATCAGATTGGGATCGGGCGA
>JBCCEO010000448.1:0-6875 GCA_039030255.1 Planctomycetota bacterium
AATATGCGCTTCACGAAGTAGGGCACGTATCTCCTCTTCCGTGTAAGGAACTTCATGCTCGCCCGATTCCTTCATCCCAAATAGGCCGAGTATCCAAGCCGTTGTGGCGTTCAGGGCGAGCATCAGCGGTAGCGTCATGCAGTAAAATACTTGCATCGGAAGAGCGCACCACAAGAGCATTGTTTCTGGCTGGCGGATTGCAAAGATTTTAGGAGCCTGTTCACCGGCAACTAAGTGTAATGCGGTGAAAATTGTGAAACCAACGATAAAGGAAACCGTATGAACGACCGTTGGCGAAGTAATTCCTACCATCTCAAAAACGGGTTCCAACAAGGCAGCTACCGCGGGTTCGCCGAACCAGCCCAAAGCCAATGAGGCCATCGTGATACCAAGTTGGCAAGCGGACAAGGTCTTTTCTAATCGTTTCGCCAGCCACAAGGCTGACTTGGAGAACAACCGCTTGGTGACCACCATTTGTTCGACGCGACTGACTCGGACTTTGACCAGTGCGAATTCCGCGGCGACAAAGAAACCATTTGCGACTAATAGCAGGAATGCGACCAGCAACATCAACCAAGCTTTACCCGTTCCTGTCTCACCAGAGCCAGCTGCACCATGTCCAGTGTCGTCGCCCTCTTGATACGTATCTTTCTCTTTGGATTTTTCTGCTGCCGAATCAGACGCTTCGGGCTCAATACTCCCATCAGAATCACCGCCGGAAGCTCCGTCGGGACCTGGGGCATTGGGCTCACCCGACTTTTCGTTTTTGTCAGACGCGTCGGTCTTCGCTGACGCTTCGCTCCCGTTCTCCTGGGAGGCTTCATCTTGAAGAGCGATGAGCGCTACGCCAAGCGGAGCGTGGAGCCCGCCTGCCTGCGATGTAGAGCAGTTTGGATTGGGGAAGAAGATTGAAAGAATTAGGAATACGATGGAAGAGCGAAGCAATATTGGGTGCACGGGATCAATCGTTAGAAAATTAGCGAAGTGCAATTCTCCCAATTGTAGCTTCTTCCTTGTGTTTGTTGGATATTAGCCGCCTGAGATTGAGGTTTTCCACCAACAATGCGAACGATACATGCATGCATTCAATTCACGAGGACTTTGGTTAGGGTCTGAAATGCAAACTTCAGACTGAATAACGCGCGCATGGCATCAGGATGAGTAGATCGGTAAGCGGCGGCTGAACAGCCTCGAAAAGAAACCGAAAAAAGGAGCAGAATTCACTAGGACATATTTTCTCACGTTGCGGAGTCGCGCTGCGTCCCTTGCGAAGTTTGTTGTCGCTTCATGGCAGCGAAATCGGCTGCAAGCTCCTCGGCTGCAAGCTCCTTAAGGCTGCTATTGCAGGGGCTGCTATTGCAGGGGCTGCTATTTGCAGGAGCTGTGATCTGCTGGAGGCTGCGATCAGATGCAGCCTGCTTACGTTGGCCTCTCTTGGCTGTGACAGTTGCTTCAGGCTGTTTGGGAATCAGCCTCGTTTTCTTATAGAAACACCCGAGTCGCTTTCCACGAGAAAGAGGCCGATGAAACATTCGTTCAACGGAGAGCTGGCCTGGCTTTCACAGGCGATTCAGTGCTTACCGCGAGAGAATCGAAAATCTGCCGGAAGAGCTCTAGGCGGCCATTCCAGCGATGGTTAGAATCCGGACATCTTCTTTGCCCCAATTGGCCTCTGCCGATTTCTTGAGTGTCCGTAAAGTCTTGCTGCACGAACCATAAAACTGCTGATTTTGACGCAGAGCTACGCAACCTTTACAGGCAATTCTTGCGAGGATTTCTATGAACTTGGGAGCTCGGTATAGTTCCCGCTTTAGAAATATCCGATAGTTAACCAGTCCTCTTTTCTTCTATCTAGCGGTGGAGCCCTCCTCACGTGTCATCCCTGGACCTTTCAAAGTATGGAATTCGTGTCGAGAACGTGATTCGCAATGCGACAACGGCACGACTTTATGAGTTTGCGATTCGAGATGACGATGCTGTCATTGCTTCCAGTGGCGCTCTGGCAACGCGAAGTGGCGATAAGACAGGGCGGAGTCCCAAGGACAAGCGAATCGTGGAATCGCCAGCAACCGTCGACGACATTTGGTGGGGCGATATTAACATTCGATTGACCGAGCGCTCCTTCATGATCAACCGCCAGCGGGCTTGCGACTATCTCAACTCGCGCGACAGCCTGTTTGTCACAGACGGTTTTGCAGGGTGGGATCCACGCTATCGATTGAAGATCCGCGTTATCTGCTGCAACGCCTACCACGCTCTGTTTATGCAGAACATGCTGATTCGTCCCACGGATGAAGAACTTCAGAACTTTGGGACACCGGACTACACCATCTACAATGCCGGATACTTTCCAGCCAACCCATACACGGCGCAGATGACCAGCCGTACGAGCGTTGACTTGAGCTTCGAACAACGCGAGTTCGTGATCCTCGGAACGCAATACGCCGGTGAGATGAAAAAGGGCGTGTTTACAATCATGAACTACCTCATGCCGCGCCAAGGAGTGCTTTCAATGCACTGCTCCGCCAACGAAGGAGAGACAGACGATGTCACACTCTTCTTCGGTTTGAGTGGAACGGGAAAGACCACTTTGTCAGCCGACCCTGCACGGCAGCTGATCGGCGATGACGAACATTGCTGGACAAACGAAGGCGTGTTCAATATCGAGGGTGGTTGCTACGCCAAGGTGATTGGACTGACCAAGGATAGCGAGCCTGAAATCTTTGACGCAATTCGATTTGGTTCGGTACTCGAGAACGTTGTTTACGATCCGGCCACACACCGTGTTTATTACGACGACGCTTCGATCACGGAGAATACGCGCGTTGCTTACCCAATCGAGTTTATTCCTCGTGCCAAGATTCCTTGTGTCGGTGGCCACCCGAAGAACATCGTCTTTTTGACTTGCGATGCATTCGGCGTTCTTCCTCCGGTCAGTAAACTGACTCCTGAACAAGCCATGTATCACTTTATAAGCGGCTACACGGCGAAAGTGGCGGGAACGGAAATGGGAGTTACGGAACCAACTGCTACTTTCTCAACCTGTTTCGGCGCGGCGTTTATGGTTTGGCATCCCTCAAAATACGCCGAGTTGCTGGCTCAAAAGATTGAGAACCATGAAACCAACGTGTGGCTCGTCAATACAGGTTGGAGTGGCGGCGGTTACGGCACTGGCCGTCGAATGTCACTGAAGAACACCCGAGCCATCATCGACGCGATTCACAGTGGCGAACTCGCTCAAGGGGAAACCGTGCAAGATCCAAACTTTGGTTTTGCCGTGCCGACGAAATGCAGCAACGTCGACGCCGGAATCTTGCAACCTCGGCAAACTTGGCTGAACAAGGATGCGTACGATATTGCAGCGCAAAAACTAGCGATGCTCTTCCACGAGAACTTCCAAAAATTTGCCGAGCAAAGTAGCTCTGCCATCGCGGAAGCAGGTCCCATTGTCGGACGTTAGGAAATCGTACGGACGCGAAGTTTCCAGCGGCTGCGTCGTTTTGAGGCAGCCGCGATTGGGATAACTGGATTAGGGCAGTTCAAACTACCGCGTCGGGGCGAAGTTTGTTCCGGCTAGGCGATCTTTGCCCAAATTGCCCTTTTCAGCACTCTCATCGTGACGAAAATCGGAGCATGCCAGATCCTCTCCCCGTCATCGAAGTATCCAAAAAACCTTTCCTCGACCTAACGGACGAGGAGTTGGCGGCTTGGTTGAAGGAACACAATCAGCCCAAGTTTCGGCTGAAACAGATTCTTGGCTGGGTGCTGCAGCGTCGTGCGGCGGATTTCGACGACATGACGGATTTGCCCAAGAGTCTGCGTGAATTGCTGGCTGCCGAATTCCATCTCTGGACGGCAACGATCGCCGACCATCAAGTGTCGTCCGACGGCACTGAAAAACTGCTAGTCGATTTGGCGGACGGCGGCCGCGTTGAATGTGTCTTACTTCGAGATGGCGGTCGTCGATCCATTTGCGTGAGCAGCCAAGTTGGTTGTGCCATGGGATGTGTCTTTTGCGCAAGCGGACTGGATGGCGTGGATCGCAATTTATCGCGCGGTGAGATTCTGGAGCAGATGTTGCGTCTGCAAAGGCTGCTGCCTCAAGACGAGCGACTGAGTCACATTGTGATGATGGGCATGGGAGAACCGCTTGCAAACCTAAAGTCAGTCTTGCCCGCTTTGGAGGTCGCCAAGGATCCGAAAGGACTTGGAATCAGCCCTCGACGCATCACGATCAGCACGGTTGGATTGCCAAAGGCCATTGATAGACTCGCCAAGTACACAACGCCTTTTCATCTAGCCATTAGTTTGCACGCTCCGACGAACGAATTGCGAGACCAGTTGGTACCAGTGAATGCAAAAACTGGAATCCAAGATATCTTGGCCGCAGCCGAACGCTACTTTGAAGCAACAGGACGGCGACTGACCTTCGAATACGTGCTTCTTTCAGGCATCAACGACTCCGAAGTTTGTGCCAAGCAGCTTGTGGGGCTTTTGCGAGGTCGCGTAAGTATGCTCAACGTCATTCCCTACAACCCCGTCGAAGGCTTGCCCTACGAAACGCCAAGTTCCCATGCGGCGCATCGCTTCCGAGACATCCTGGTCGACGGTGGAATCAACGTAATGTTTCGTCAGCGCAAAGGGGATGGAATTGATGCTGCCTGTGGTCAACTGCGCCGAAAACGTGAGCAAAGCGAGCGTGAAGAAGTCGAGTGAGTTTTCGCTGACGTTTTCGCCCGTGGACGGCCATGGGCCAAGTTCTCCCAAGTCAAGAACTGTCGAAGCTACTCAGCATTCCCGCTACAATGCAGGGCAAAGAATGTGAACAAGTTAGGAGGCCCGAGTGCCAATGATTCGAATTGGAACCCGAGGAAGCAAGCTGGCAATGTGGCAAGCCGAATGGGTTTCCGCAGAGCTTCGCCAAGTCGGCTATGAAACGGAATTGATTAAGATTTCAACGAAGGGCGATGTTTCGCAAGCTTCGCTGAGCCAGGTTGGAGGACAAGGACTTTTTACCAAAGAAATCCAAAACGAATTGTTGGCAGATAATGTCGATGTTGCAGTCCATAGCCTCAAAGATCTTCCGACAATCAAAGTGCCAGGCCTGTCGCTCGCAGCGGTTCCCGAAAGGGAAACCACGCTTGACTGTCTCATTAGTCGGTCGAATGAATCTTTCAGCGACTTGCCAGCCGGCGCCCGAGTTGGAACGGGCAGCAGTCGACGTGGCGCGCAGTTGCGCGCGTGGCGACCTGAAATTGAAATAGCCGACATTCGTGGCAACGTAGACTCACGTCTTCGCAAGCTCGACGAAGGTCAATACGATGCGATCGTGCTCGCCGCAGCTGGCTTGACGCGGTTAGGGCTATACGAACGAGTGAATGAGGAGTTGCCGCAGGATCGCGTGCTCCCGGCTATTGGGCAAGGAGCCTTAGGGCTTGAATGTCGGGCTGAAGATGAATCGACGTTGGAAGCTCTTCGGAAACTAGATCATGCAGATAGTCATGCTGCGGTATGTGCCGAAAGAGAGCTGTTAGCAAGCTTGCTCGCTGGGTGCTTGGCACCAGTCGCCGCGCTTGCCACGACTGCGGATGGACAGTTGGAGCTTCGAGCTCGGGTCCTAAGCGCCGATGGCTCGGAGTGTATAGACGGAATCGAAAAAGGGCAGCCGCAGCACGCCGAAGAGCTTGGACAGCGGCTTGCAAAACAGCTGAGCAAGCAGGGTGCGGAAGAACTGATTCAGTCGGCCCGCGGGAACTAGCTTTGCCGTAGGGCTGCTGCGAGGAAGGACAACCTTCGCGTGTGACAGACTGCTATGATGTTTTAATAATGGGTCTGAAGGAAAAAGCTAACGCCGCGATGAAAGCGAGCGATTTGCGAGACTACTAAGTTCAAGGCACATCCCAGGAAGAAAGAGCTTTCGCTAATGATTCAAGAACCGCCAAGAAGCAACTATGACTTGAACTTTGAGTTACTTGGCTACCAAATCCGAGTCTTCTGGGGCTTTTGGATTCTAGCCGCGATCTTGGGATGGAGCTGGTCCGAGTACATGCACGCCTATTCGCAAGTTGTCACAGAGTCGTCGCCGGGTCCCTTCGTGTTCTTGTTGATTTGGGTAGCGGCCGTATTCCTTTCGATTCTTGTGCACGAGCTAGGGCACTCTTTAGCCTTTAGCTATTTTGGCATTCGTTCCCACATTGTATTGCATCATATGGGGGGAGTTGCCATCGCCAATTCGTTTGGCAGCTGGGACGGAGCGCGACAAGGCCGCTTGGGTTCGAGAGAAAATGTAATCGTGTCCGCTGCCGGCCCGGCTTTGCAGCTTGCATTAGCCGCAGTCACCCTAGCAATCGCCTACGCATTCAACATTAGTGCGACCATTCCATTTACAAGGATTCCCTTGAGCGACGCGGCCAATCCTCAGCCCTTCTTGGCCTTCGCCTTTGTGCAAGCCATTGTGCTGCCGAGCGTCTTTTGGGCTCTACTCAACCTTGCCCCAGTTTTTCCGATGGACGGAGGGCAGATCTTGCGGGGGTTATTGGAGATATTCAACGTCCGTGACCCTCATCACGCGACCCACTTAACCTCGTTAATTGTCGCTGCCCTCTTGGGAGTTTACTTTCTCTCCGTTGGGCAATTGATGCCTGCGATGTTGTTTATGTTCTTGGGCGCCACGAATTATCAGATGATGCAAATGGGCCGAAGTGGTTTCTGAACCATCTCGCCCGCAAAACACGGCTGATGCAGGTTGTTGTCGCTTGAACATCGAATCGAAAGCCAAGCTTAATTTGAGGTCTTAAAAAGTTAGATTTCGAAGCTTTCGCATTCAAAGAAAAACAATAGTGGAAAAAATGTCAAAAATATGTGTAATTTTTGTA